>VAWT01000389.1 GCA_005883415.1 Actinomycetota bacterium
AGCAGGCAGTCATCAGCGAAATCCCCTCGTTGAAACGAGCGACGAACGTGTGTGGGTCAACGCCGAAGGCAGCAAATTGACGCCCGCCTCCCCCGGTGCCGAGCCCGATCTCCACCCTTCCGTGGCTCAGGCGGTCGAGCGAGCTGACGCTCTTCGCCAGGTGAAGCGGGCTGTGCAGTGGGCTGACGAAGACCGCGCAGCCCAGTCGCAGCCGCTCGCTGCAGGCGGCCGCGTAGGTCATGGCCTCGAGCGGGCTCAGCACTCCCCCCGACCCCAGGACCTGCTCCTGCGTCCAGGCGCTTTCGAATCCGAGCTCCTCGACTCTGGCCACGTAGCGGCGGAACCCGACCGAATCGAAACCATCGGGCCCGGCGTTCTGGGGGATCGAGATCGCGAAGCGCATGGACTGAACCCTGTCAGAACCTCGGCCCCGGCCGCGGCGCACCAAACGCCGGGTTGACTGCGGGCGCCGGTTAGGGGAGGATCCTCTCCCGAGAGAAGGAGGTGAGACATGTCGAGGGTGATGGCCGACTGTCGCCGGTTCCCGAGCGAGACGAACTGCTCGCTCACGATCATCGGCGAGGAGGACGAGGTGGTAAGCACCGCCGCCGAGCACGCAGCATCGGTTCACGGTCATGAGGACACGCCCGAGCTGCGCAAGCAGCTCAAGGAGTTCCTCGAGCCGGCCGAGCAGTACTCGAACGCGCCGCGCGCCCAAGAGACGATGCCCGCCTAGCGGGACGCAGTCGCGCCGCGAGGCTTCGCCCGCGGCGCGCTTCGTCTAGCGTCCGGAGCTGGTGCCCGTCAAATGGGGAATCCTCTCGACCGCGCGGATCAACGGGCTGTTCCTGGCAGGGGCGCGTCAGTCGCCGGATGTGGAGATCGTGGCCGTCGCGAGTCGCGACGCCTCTCGAGCGGAGAGCTACGCGCGCGAGCAAGGAATCGAGCGAGCTCACGGTAGCTACGAGGCGCTGCTGGACGACCCGGATGTCGAGGTCGTCTACATCTCGGTGCCCAACTCGATGCACGTCGAGTGGACCGTGCGCGCGCTCGAGGCCGGCAAGCACGTCCTGTGCGAGAAGCCCCTCAGCCGCCGAACTGAGGACGTGGAGCGCGCTTTCGACACCGCGGAGCGCCACGAGCGGCTGCTGATGGAGGCGTTCATGTACCGCCACAATCCGCAGACGCGTCGGTTGGAGGAGCTGATCCGGAGCGGGGCTGTGGGTCGGCTCCACCTGGTCCGCGCTTCGTTCAGCTTCGCAGCGGCTCAGCCGGCGAACATCCGCCTCAGCGCGGAGCTCGACGGCGGAGCGCTGATGGACGTGGGCAGCTACTGCGTGAACGGCGCCAGGCTGATCGCCGGCGAGCCCGTGCGGGTCAGTGCCGAGCAGGTGATCGGGGGCGACGGCGTCGATGTCGTATTCGCCGCAACGATGCTGTGTCCCAACGAAGTCGTGGCCCACTTTGACGCCGGACTGGCGCTCGCAACCCGCGACGAGCTCGAGGTGGTGGGCGAGGATGGCGCGTTGTTCCTCGACGATCCGTGGCACTGTCGCGTGCCGGTGATCGAGCTCCGCCGAGACCAGGGGGTTGAGCGGATCGAGCTCCCTGTGGCCGACTCATACCGGCTCGAGGCCGAGAACATGTCCGCAGCCGTACGGGGTCAGGCGACGCCGCTCCTCGGTCGCGCCGACGCGCTTGGCCAGGCACGGGCGATCGAGGCCCTGTACGAGGCCGCCGACAGCGGGCAAACGGTGACGGTCGGCCGACCCTGAACCTCCGCTCGGACACGGGGCCGGTGTTACCGTGCGATCGCGTGGCAGACACACGATCGCCGCGCAGGCCCATCATCAACCGCGCCGCGCTGCTGATCGTGGCCCTGGGCATGGCCGGGTGCGGAGCGAGCAGCGCCGGTGGTCTCACAGGTCAAGGCCCTGCTACAGCAAGAGCTCGTCGCGGCGCCGCCGACCAGCGCCGGGTACATAAACCCGCTCCATTACGTCACCGTCTGGGAACGCACGGACCAGGGCGTCGACGCAAACATGCCGGTGGGAGCGCCGATCCTGGCGCCCTGCCGCATCAAGATCCTGGCGATCATCCCCAACTGGTACGCGGGTCAGCCGCTCATCTACTGGGAGCTTTTGGAGGGCCCGGACGCGGGCAAGATCCAATTCGTGGCCGAGGAGATCACTGACCTCGCGACCCCCGGCAGCTACCTCCAGCAAGGGCAGCCGATCGCTCGTTACGCGCCCTCGGGTACAGGGATCGAGTTCGGCTGGTCAACGACCAACGGCGTGACTCTGGCCATGGCCACCACCGGTTACGAGGAGGGCATCCCGACGCCCGCCGGCAAGTCGATCCGCGCCTGGCTGAACAGCCTAGGCGCTAACGCCGGTAACGGCTGATCGCTCCCCAGCGCCGGCCCACCCACGCTCGTACAGCAGCTGCGCGATCTGCGCGGCGTTCGTGGCCGCACCCTTTCGCAGGTTGTCGCCCACCACCCACATGTTCAGGTGCTCGGCGCCCCGCGGCCCCGGATCGGGGCGGAGCCTGCCGACGAATACCTCGTCGCGATCCGAGGCGTCGATAGCCAGTGGATATTCGTTGCGGTCCGGGTCGTCTACGACGATCACTCCGGGCGCGCGCTCGAGCAGCTCGCGCGCCCGCTCGACGGTGATCGGCTCCCGCGTGCGGATCCGGATCGACTCCGAGTGGGAGTGGATCACCGGCACCCGCACGCACGTCGCCGTGATCGCGAGCTGCTCCTCGTCCAGGCCGAAGATCTTGCGCGTCTCGACCATCATCTTGCGCTCCTCGGTCGTGTACCCGCTCGGGTCCTTGAACGTCTCGACGTGCGGCAGCGCGTTGAACGCGATCTGGTGGGGATAGACGCTCGGCGGCGCGGGGGCGCTTCCGTGCAGAAGGGTGTGCGCCTGGTTGGTGAGCTCGTCGATGGCCGCGCGGCCCGTGCCGGATACCGACTGGTAGGTGGACACCACGATCTCCTCGATCGGCGACTCGCCGTGGATGGGATGGAGCGCCATCACCATCGCCATGGTCGAACAGTTGGGGCTGGCAATGATCCCTTTGCCGCCCGGAGCGAGCGCCTGCCCGGTGGCGTCCGGATTGATCTCGGGTACGACCAGCGGCACGTCGGGGTCCATGCGCCAGTAGCTCGACTTATCGATCGCCACCGCGCCCCGTTGGGCGAACCGGGGAGCCCATTCGCCACTGACCGACCCGCCGGCGGCGAAGAACGCCAGGTCGAAGCCATAGATTGCGTCCTCTGACAACGCGCGGCAGGCCAGCTCCCGACCTTGGAAGGTGATGGGCATGCCCTCAGACCGGGCACTGGCGAACGGGACCAGCTCGCGCACGGGGAATGAGCGCTCCTCGAGCACCTGGAGGACCTTCTGCCCCACGGCGCCGGTGGCGCCCACCACTGCTACGCGATAAGCCACGCTTGCATTATCCAGGCGCGAGGGCGAAATCGATCACGTCGGGCAGCCGCTCCGGGAGCTCGGACCAGCTCTGGCCGGCATCCTCGCTCAGCAGCAGCGTCCCACCGCGCAGGCCGACCAGCAGGCTGCGGGGCCTATCCGGAAGCGGCGCCATGGCGTAGGGCATCCGCCGCAGGCGCGGTTCGTCGGGCCATCCGTCGATGGAACGCCACCCGTCATCGTCTGAGCGCAGCAGCCTCGCCTGCCCGTCCCCGTTGCCGTGGGCGGCGAATGGCGAGTGGCTGACCGATACGTACCACAGGTCGGGATCCGCGGGATCGGCAGCGGCCGCCCAGGCGTAGTGGCGGTCGAGCCCATGCTCGAGCCGCTGCCAGCTGTCGCCGCGATCGTCGGACAGCGCGATGCCCTGGCCGGCCGCCTCGTACAGGCGGTCGGGCTTGGCCGGGTTGGTGAGCAGCAAGTGAGCGTCGCTGTGGGCCTGCGGGTTGTGGTCAAGCCAGGACGTGCCGCCGTCCCGAGAACGCATCACTCCGCCCAGCTCGATCCCGACTGTCAGCGAGTCCGGGTCGGAGGGGTGCAGGGCGATCGTCCGCACGTGGTGGGTCCATGGGCGGGGTGGAAAAGACCAGTTGGGCTCGCTGGGGAGATCGCG
>VAWT01000390.1 GCA_005883415.1 Actinomycetota bacterium
GACATTGGCCACCAGAGCGTCGTCTCCGCCCCAGTGGGCTAGGTCCAGGGCATGCCGGAAGTGGCGATAGGCCTGCGACGCCAGCCCGGTGTCGAACCAGGTCCAACCAGCGAGGTTGTGCAGATCGGCCAACGCCACCTCGAAGCGGTCCTTGACCGCGTCGATGCCCTCGGCCCGCAGCAGCTGCTCACCCCAGCACAGCTGGGCGTGTACCGCGTCCCGACAGGCCCCACCACCGTACTGGTAGTCCAAGGCCCGGAAAACACCGGTCGCGGCCTCCAGCCGCTTCACATCGGCCATCCCGATCCGGCCGACAGGCGGCGGCCCGCCGGCCGCCCCCGAAAAAAGGAATGAAGCAGCGTCATCTGCCGTAATAGCCGCCCGCTCCGATCGACACCACCTGGGACAGGTGTGCCACCAGAGTCTGCGACGGCTTCTCACCTCACGACCCCAGGGGGTAGGTCTTCGCTGGTGCCGGCAAGGTGTCTGTAGTTACCCTGCGCCAGAGATTCCAAGGCCGCTGAAGTCACATGCTTCTACATCGCGACCAATAGTCAAGAACTGTGGACGAAGATGTTCAGGCGGGCCTGGATCCACCGAAGAATGTTGTGTGTTGATCGTGTCGTGACAAGGGAAATGCCCCCTGAGCTGGGATGGTGGGAATTCCTGACGCCCCAGCATCCATACTGAGAGGGCACCTCGTAGATGCGATTGTTGCATAGTGCGTCCCGGGACGCACGCGCATTTCGATGATCCGAATCTAGTGTCGTGAGCCGTGTTCAACGGGTTGATACCGGGTTGACACCTAAGTCGCAATTCATGATTTTCCCTTCCAGATAGTCCGGGGGCAGCTGCTCCAGATCAGCGGGGCGGACATCGATCCCGAGATGCTGCGGTATGCGATGGTCGAACAGCTGCGTTCGAGGATCGGCTGTGCCGCCTGGGGATGGCCGCTGGCAGATCCGGACTCCCTGCCGGCCACGACCCGGATCGCCGACAGCGCGATGTGGCCGCTGGTCTCGAAGATCGTGCACTACGAAGAACGCGCCCAACAAGGACTACTGGCTGGCCACCGGTGGCGACCCTGTCGCAATCCTGAGCGCGGCGACCGGGGGGCGATTTGGCCTACAGCAGTCGGTGGCGCGAGACATTCTCGGTCCTGATGGATTCGGCGACGAGTTACGCGCCGCCGCTTCGGAGATGAGGTCTCGGGGCGGCGGTGATCTCCCCGCGGCACCTCGAGACGGCTGCCAGCCCGGGGGACGGGCGCAAGGCTGGACCGCATACCTTGCACCCCGCCCCTCGGCCCGTCAGGGAGGACCCGGGCCTCAGAGTGATTTGGACCCGGATCCGGCGTTGACGCGCGTTTCCGCAGTTCATTCCCTGTTTGACTTCGATGCGCGGGGACGTGAACTGCCTTCACGGCTCAGGCCAGTACATCCTGTGACCAGGGAAATAGCCACTGACGCCGGATCCCGTTCGGAATCACTCTGAGGCCCGGCCCTCGACCAAGCTCCTCACCCGGCAGCGATAAGCGTGCCACAACGCCAATATCCCCTGGCACCCGAACACGGCGACGACGCATCAAACCCCTTGCCCGATCCGGTCATCCCACAACGCATCAGGGCCCGTTCAGGCCGCGGTGGCCGCAGGTGGTGGACACCAGGCGTCGTGGCAGGGTGACGTGCAGTCGTGGGTGGGCGGCATCCAGGAACAGCCGATCCGGGTATTGAAGAATGCGGTGATCCGTTCGGAGAGCTCACGGGCCTCGGGGTGGGCGGCGCGCTGGTTGGCCTGGTGCTTGAGCGGGCGCATTCGGTCCTTGGTGCGCGCCGATTTCAGGCCTTCACTGGCCTCCACGGCCTTGGTACCGATCACCGCGGCCTGGTCGATGTCGCCGTCGAGCAGGTGGTTGGTGGCCAGCGCGCTGAGGTTGAAGGAGCGGCTGCGGGCCATGTCCGCCCCGTAGCCGAGAAGCGCGGTGGTCAGGGCGGGAATGGCCTGCCGGGTGTAGGTCGGATCCACGCGCAGGGCCAGTTCGGTGCAGACGGTGCCCACCATCGCCGACAGGTCGGTGGCGTTAAAGAACCTGGCCCATCCCGGGGCGCCGGCGACATCCGCCCGGGCAAACGTCTCGGTGGCCTGGCCCAGTAGGGTCTGTGCTTGTTCGGCGTGGCCCATCATGGCCTGCGCCCAGGCCTGGTTCGCGTAGATGATGGCCAGAGCCAGTGCGCTGCCGCAGGCGTTAGCGGCGGCCTCGCCGTGCTGGAACTCCGCCCACGCCTGACCCGGGTGGTCGTGGTGGAGAAAGACCCGGCCCAGCCGATACAGGACATTGGCCACCAGAGCGTCGTCTCCGCCCCAGTGGGCTAGGTCCAGGGCATGCCGGAAGTGGCGATAGGCCTGCGACGCCAGCCCGGTGTCGAA
>VAWT01000192.1 GCA_005883415.1 Actinomycetota bacterium
GGCCTATTCGTGGGTGGCCTGGCACGGCTGCTGCTGCCCGGGCCCGATCCGATGGGCATCGGCATGACCGTGCTCGTGGGTATCTGTGGCACGTTCAGCGCTGGGCTCTTCTCGTGGTATGTCCTGCATCGTCACGGCGGCGGCCTGATCCTGTCCGTCCTGTTCTCGATGCTGGTGGTGTGGCTGTACCGCCACTCGCGGACGAGCGGATACCGCGGTCGCGCTCCGGGCGGCCGCCGGCCCCCGTACTAGCCGCCGCTAGGTCCCGGTTCCTATGACCATCCGTGGACGCTTCCGCGGAAACGTCGTGACAACTTCGTCACGGCTCGTGCCGACTTCGTCACGGCTGGCCGATCGCACCGTGGATCCGTCGGGGGTGGCACCTAGGCTGCCTCGCGGATGGCCGAACCCGCTTCCCTCAAGATCTCCGAACCGGCGCCCCCCGGGCCCTCGCTCCGCGTCGTCTCGGAACCTTCTGCGCGGCCGCGGCGGCCGATGCCGCGCCTGGAGATCCCCACTTACGACTTCGCCGTGGCACACCGGATCGAGCGAGAGCTGGGTGTCAGCCACGTCCTGGCGCAGATACTCGTAAGGCGGGGCAAGCCAGATCCTGGGGCGGCACTCGCGTTCTTGGAAGCGCAAGAGCGCCACGATTCGGCCGCCTTCGAAGGGATCGAGCGGGCCGTGGCGTTGATCCGCAGGCATGTCGACGCCGGATCGCGGATCACGGTCCACGGCGACTACGACGTGGACGGCGTATGCGCGACGGCCGTACTGATACGCGCGCTGCAATCGCTTGAAGCCAACGTCGGCTGGTTCCTTCCCAGCCGCCTCGAGGACGGGTACGGCCTTGCCTCGTCCACGGTCGAGCGCCTGGCGGCGCGAGGGACACGGCTGCTGGTGACCGTCGACTGCGGGATCACCGCCGTAGAGCAGGTCGCCCAAGCGCAAGCGGCGGGACTCGAGACCGTGATAACCGATCATCACGCGCCCCGCGCGGACGGCTCGCTTCCCGCCTGCCCGATCGTGCATCCGGCCGTGTGCGGCTACCCGTGTCCCGATCTTTTCGGCACCGGGGTGGCATTCAAGCTCGCCCAGGCACTGTGTGCTCCCAGCGCCGACGAGGACCTCGAGCTGGTGGCGCTCGCCACGGTGGCGGATCTGATGCCGCTACGGGGCGAGAACCGCCACCTGGTGCGCGGGGGGCTCCGGGCGCTGGCCAATACGGCCAAACCGGGACTTCAGGCGCTCATGGAGGTTGCGCGGGTGGACCCCAGCGCGCTCGACGCGCATACGCTCGGCTTTCGTTTGGCGCCGCGGATCAACGCCAGCGGCCGGATGCAGCGCGCTGACGCCGGGCTCGAGTTGCTGCTGACCGACGATCGCCGCCGAGCTGGCGAGATCGCCGCCGAGCTGGATGCCGTGAACGCGGAGCGTAGGGCTGTGGAGGAGCGCACCACCTGGGATGCCGAGGCCCAGGTCGCGAAGCAGGGCGAGCGCAGCTCGTACGTCCTGTGGAGCGAAGGGTGGCACCCGGGCGTGATCGGGATCGTTGCCTCTCGGATCGTCGAGCGCCATCACCGCCCGGCGATCCTGGTTGCGCTGGACGGCGAAGCGTGGGGCCGAGGCTCGGGAAGGAGCATCCCTGGGTTCGACCTGCTGGGGGCAATGCACTCGGCCGCCCACGAGCTCGAGGCTTACGGCGGCCACCGCGCGGCGGCTGGCCTCACGGTTGCGCGCGACCGTCTGCCCGCGCTTGCGGAGGCCATTGAGCTTCACGCTGCCTCGGTGCTCACTTCCGAGCTGCTCGAACCGGTCGAGCGTGTCGACGCCATCGTCTCCGGCACCGAGCTCGGGCTGCCGCTGGCCGAGGAGCTCCGGGCCCTCGAACCGTGCGGGACCGGGAATCCGGCCCCCTGTCTGCTCATAAGGGGCGGGCGTTTCTCGGAACAGCGGGCGATGGGGGATGGGCGGCACGCCCGGTTCTCGGTCAGCTCGGGCGGCGCGCGGGCGCGAGCGGGCGCCTTCGGCTGCGATGGACGGCTGCCTGCACGGCCAGGAGAGCCCGTCGACGCCACCTTCAGGCTGGAGCGCAACGAGTGGCGTGGCCTGGTCGAACCGAGGTTGGTGCTTCGGCATGCCCAGGCGTGCGCTCCTGCGCCGATCGAGGTGCTGGGGGAGCCCGAGATGTACTTACAGGGCGTCCTGGCCGAGCTGGATGCACCGCTCCCGGAGCCCTTCCCGGGCGCCGACGCTGCCTGGCCCCACGACACCGTCCTAGACCGCCGCGGCGAGAGTCCGCTAGCCGTGCTTGCCGATGCTCTCTCCAGCGGCGAGCGGGTGCTCGCCCTTTGCTCGGACGTGCCCCGTCGCGTTGCTGGGCTCAGCGAACGCCTCGGGGGATTTGCCCTGGGGTGCTACCACGCGCTCGAGAGGCAGCCCGCCCGGACCGCGTCAGCCGAGCACCTCGTGGCGCTCGACCCGCCCGCTTCAGGCGAGGGAATCGGCCTGTTGCGGGCCGGGCGGGGAATCACCCACCTGGCGTGGGGCGAGGCTGAGCTACGCTTTGCGTGGCAGATGCACGGGCTGGAGTACGGTCTCCGTGCTTCGCTCGTGACTCTCTTCCGGAGCCTCAGGCACCGACAGAGAGTGGCCGGCGAGGAGCTCGAGCAACTGCTTCGCGGTGACGGTCAGCACGGCCGGCCGGCTCGATTGGCCGGCAGGCTGATCAGAGTCCTAGCGGAGCTGGAGCTCGTCAGCCTCGACCGGGATCTGCCGGCCCTGGCGGTAGTGAGCGAAGCGCCGACCGCGCTGGAGCGCTCTCCGGCCTACAGGGCATACGAACAACGGCATAAGGACGGATTCCGATTCCTGAGCAGCGCAAAGCTCCGACCAGACGGCTGAGATCCCCGGCCAGGTCGTCGACGCTCGTCCGCAGCCGTATGCCCGTAGATCGCGTGACGGACCCGCGCGACGGCGGGGTCTTGGCCCACGCCGAGCTGACCGAGGCCGAAGGCCGGCTGCTTTCGGACCTGTTCGCGATCGTCGAGGAACACGCCGATTCCTCGGCGGTCACGATCGATCGCGACAAAGTCGAGGAAGCGTTCGTGTACTCGTGCGTCCACCACGCCGACCAGCGGCGTCGTAGTGGCGAGGAGTTCATCATCCACCCGGTCGGGGTGGCGAAGATCTGCGCCGGCATGCGCCTCGATACCGAGACGCTATGCGCCGCGCTGCTGCACGACACGGTCGAGGACACCTCGGCGTCGCTGGATGAGGTCCAGCAGGCATTTGGCGATGAGATCGCCGGCCTGGTCGACGGCGTAACGAAGCTCACCGGCCTTACTTTCCAGTCGCGCGACGAGGCCCAGGCGGAGAACTACCGCAAGATGATGGTGGCGATGGCCTCGGATATCCGGGTCATCCTGATCAAGCTCGCCGACCGGTTGCACAACATGCGCACGATCGCCGCGCTGCCGAAGCAGAAGCAGATCGAGAAGGCGCGCGAGACGCTCGACATCTACGCCCCGATCGCTCACCGGCTCGGCATCCACGCCATCAAGTGGGAGCTCGAGGACCTCTCGTTCCAGACCCTTCACCCCCGCAAGTACACCCAGATCAAGGACCTGGTGGCCCAGCAGCGGGCCGAGCGCGAGCGATACGTCAACCAGGCGGGGGAGTACCTGTACAAGGAGCTCGAGGAGTTGGGGATCGAGGCCGAGATCTCAGGGCGCGCCAAGCACTTCTACTCGATCTACTCGAAGATGACCAAGAAGGGTCGCGAGTTCAATGAGATCTACGACCTGACCGCGATGCGCGTGATCGTGGGCTCGGTCAAGGACTGCTACGGCGCGGTGGGCGTGATCCACTCGCTGTGGAAGCCGCTGCCCGGGCGCTTCAAGGACTTCATCGCCATGCCCAAGTTCAACATGTACCAGTCACTGCACACCACGGTGATCGGTCCCGAGGGCAGGCCGTTGGAGATTCAGATCCGAACGCGGGAGATGCACAACCTCGCCGAGTACGGGGTCGCTGCCCACTGGATGTACAAGGAGAAGCCCGGGAGCGCCCGCGGCGCCGGTGACGGCGGCACCGCCGATGATCCCGACGGCAAGCTGAAGTGGCTGCGCTCGCTGCTCGACTGGCAGAAGGACCTGGTCGACCCCGGGGAGTTCGTCGAGACGCTTAAGGTCGACCTGTTCGAGGACGAGGTTTTCGTCTTCACCCCGAAGGGGGAGGTGAAGTCGCTTGCGGCGGGCGCGACGCCGCTCGACTTCGCGTATGAGATCCACACCGATGTCGGCCACCGGTGCGTGGGCGCGAAAGCCAACGGCAAGATCGTCCCGTTGTCTTACCAGCTGCGCTCGGGAGACATCGTCGAAGTGCTGACCTCGAAGCGCGAGCGAGGTCCGTCCCGCGACTGGCTGGCGCTGGTCAAGACCACGCGCGCGCGCAACAAGATCAAGGCCTGGTTTAAGGCCGAGTCGCGCAAGGACACCGAACACACCGGGCGCGAGCAGCTTCAAGACCATCTGAAGAGGCAGGGCCTGCCGGCCCAGAAGCTGGTCGGCTCGCCGTTGCTGGCGGACGTCATCCGCGAGATGGGCTTCCGCAAGGCCGACGACTTCTACATCGCCCTCGGCGGGGCCAAGATCTCGACCAAGACGGTCGTGAACAAGGTGATGCAGCGGCTGAAGCAGGGACAGCCCGCCGAATCCGAGCCCACCGCCACCGACGATCTGCTCAAGACCAGCCGCCGGCGTGAGCGCCCGACCACATCCTCCAGCCGCTACGGGATCACCGTCGAGGGGATCGACGAGGTGATGCTGCGGCTGGCGAAGTGCTGTCGCCCGGTTCCCGGCGATCCGATCGTCGGTTACATCAGCCTCGGACGGGGCATCACGATCCACCGCGAGGACTGTCCCAACGTCGCCGTTCTGCGTAAGGACCCCGAGCGGTTCACACCGGTGTCGTGGGACGGGGACGCCGAGACCGCGTTCCGGGTCGAGATCCAGGTCGACGGCTGGGACCGTCACCGGCTGCTGGAAGACATGTCGCGCAGCTTCGCCGAGGCCGGCATCAACATCCTCGAGGCGCGCTGCTCAGTCAACCATCCGATGGTCAGAAATCGGTTCGTGGTAGAGGTTGGCGACACGCGCTCTCTCGATCAGGCGATCGGCCGCCTGCGCAACATCGACGCGGTATTCGACGCCTACCGCGTCACACCAGGCGCGGGGTAGGGCGATCGCGCGGTCGTTGGGCTCCGGGGGCGCGAACCGCCGCGCCCGCCGAGAGCCGGCGCCTGGCTACTCGTGTCGCCAGACCGGATCGCGCTTCTCGAGGAACGCGGTCATGCCCTCTTGGGCGTCAAGCGCCAGTGCGTTCTCGGTCATGACGACCTGGCAGTGCTCGTAGGCTTCGTCCTCGGCGCGATCGATCTGGGAGTAGAAGGCGTGCTTTCCGATGGCGACTGTGTGGGAGCTCGACCGGGCGATCGCCTCCACGAACCCGATCACTGCGGGTTCGAGTTCCTCGCGCGGCACCACGCGATTGACGAGCCCCCATTCGAGCGCCGTAGCGGCATCGATCGGCTCGCCTGTAAGCAGCATCTGCAATGCCCGCTTGCGCCCGACAGCTCGCGACACCGGCACCATGGGCGTCGAGCAGAACAGGCCGATCTTGACCCCAGGCGTGGCAAATCGTGTGCCCTCTGCTGCGACCGCCAAGTCACAGGCAGCCACCAGTTGGCAACCGGCCGCGGTAGCGATCCCGTGCACCTTCGCGATAACGGGCTGAGGAAGCTCGTGGATCGTCTCCATCATTACCGTGCACCGGTCGAATAGATGACCAAGGAACTCTTTCTCGCGGTCGATCATTTCCGACAGGTCGTGCCCGGCCGAGAACGCCGGACCCGCGCCCTCCATCACAATGGCGCGGGTGGCGCGTTGTGCGGAGACGTCGCGCAGCGCCTCGGTAACCTCGTCCATGAGCTCCACAGACAGCGCATTGCGCTTCTCGGGCCGGTTGAGCACGAGACGCGCGGCTGAGCCGTCCCGAGTGACGCGCAGATTCCGGTACTCGGTGTCTGACAGCGACGTCATGAGGACAACGTACTCCGGTGGTGTCGGGGGCACAAGCCGATGGGGCCCGCACCCTGACATCCACGGCTGCTGCGAGGCTCAACCCAACTCGGGGCCCCGCCGGTCGGCCCGCGTGGGCAGTTCGGACGTGGGCGATCGCTGGGGCGTAGGCGCTGCCGGGACGCGCGGTCGCTCCCGCGCTGCCCGTGTCGGGGCAACGCGCACCGTCCGCACCGCCGCCCGCGGCACCTTGGTGATCAGAACCGCCTCGCCAGGCGGTAGCGACGAGATCGCGTTGGGGTGGACCAGGAATCGTTCGGCCTGATCTTGACCGCCGTTGAGCCGAGCACCTGGTCGCGAAGACCGGGGGCTGCGCGATCCAGGTCCGCGAGCTCCTGGGTCGCCAGCAGCACGCTCACACCTGATTCTCGGCAGCGGGCAAGCAGGGAGATCACGTTGTCGGACCGCAGCGCCGAGAACTCATCGATCCCGACCGTCGCCGGTCCTTCTCGCCCGGGGTCGAGCAGTCGGTGACCGGTGGCCGCGACCAGGTCCTGGATGACGAGCGTTCCGAGCTGTGACGCCAGCCCGCCGTACCGCGCCGAGTTCAGGCTGAACAGGACTACGTGTCCTCTGGTAAGCCCGTCGCGAAGGTCCATCGCCTCCTGTCCGGCCGCGGGCGCCAGGTACGGCCCGGCCTGCGACTCAGTGATCAGCGCCAGCCGCGTGCCAAGACCCCTGATCGCGCTCAGCTGGTCGGACGAGAGGGCCGCGAGGTAGTCCTGAACCCGCTCTGCCAACTGCCGGGGCGCGTGGCGCAGCAACCCCGAGACCCTGCGGGGATCCATCAAGTTCACGAGTTCCTCAAGGGTTGGAGGGTCACGCGGATGGACGTGCTCGAGCACCTGGAGGACGGTCTGTACATATCGCTCGGCTGCCCGCTGGTAGTGGGGCTCGGTGAACCGCTCGCTGGCGATCAGCTTGTCCTTCAGCTCCGTCGGATTGCCGTGAGCGAGCGGGTTCCACCGTCCAGGGCCGTCGAAAGTCCAAACTCGGAACGGCCGGCGGACGGAAGCGGCGGCGTCGGCCAGACTGCGGGCAAAGGCGGGAGAGCCCTTCATATCGATCGCGACCACCGGGCGGCCACACCGCACGTGCTCGGCCAGGACAGCGAGCAGCGTCGTCGATTTCCCGGCCCCAGTGGCGCCCAGGATCAGCGCGTGCGCCGAGAGCTGCTGGTCTGTCAACACGACTCGGGCTCCGCCGGCATCCCTTCCCAACGCCACCGTGCCTGACGGCGGATCGCGCTGTGCCTCGCGGCGGCGGCGGAGGTAAGCGCTCGTTCGAGCCAGGATGACGGCGGTCGCGACGGTGGCCGTCAGCGCTACCACCCATACGGGCGGCGAGATCATCGCCAGCGTGGCCGCGACCGCCGCCAGCCAGCGGAACGCGCGAGTCATCGCTCCATGGCGCGTTCAGGAGCTCGATAAGCCCGACCACGCGACCGTGCAGGAGCCAGGCCCGGTCCTGCGTCGCGCCGCAAGCCCCATTGCACGCGCTGCACGTGCACCATCGGGGCGATGTCCAGCCGCGCGGCGGACGCCTCGACCGCGCGCGCCACGGCGGGACGGTCGACGAGATAGAGCACAGCGGCGATCCGCGGATCGGCGCCGTAGCCGGCGAGGATCCGCTCACGCCGAGGCCCGTCCTTGCTCGTCAGCTCGAGCTCCACTCCGATCCGTCTGCCCCCCGGCGTGGTCAACAGGAGATCCGGGTAATGCAGCCGCTCGCGGCCGGCCGGTCCGGCGCCGCCGAGTCGGACCCCGTACGGCTCTTTTCGTTCGAGCTCGGCCACCGGGCTCTGCGTTAGCACGCCGTCCCGCGAGCGCATCGTCCGTTCGGAGGCGACCTCGCGAAGCTGGCTGAACGCGCCGCGCTCGGCGGCCAGCCACACCCATCCGAGCCCGATGTCGTGCCTGTAAGAGCGCAGGTCGATTCGCGGCGCTGGGAGCTGGCTGTCGATCACCGCGAGGCCCTTGCGGGTGATCCACCAGCAGCGCGGCTGCCCGTGGAAGAAGCGCTCGCTGGCGAGCATCCCAGCCGCGCGGAGACCCCGAAGCCGGGCTTGGGCCGCATCCCGGGAAATCGAGAGCAGCACCTGGATGTGGTCCGCCACGATGAGCCGGTGCTCCGCCGCGAACGCGAGCAGCGTCTGATCGCGCTCGGTGATCAGCGCTCGGTTTCGTCCCATGATCACCGGAGCCACGGGAGGACGGTTTTCCCCCCCGTCGAGGCCCGGCGTTACGAAATCACGGTGATCCCGCGCGGAATGACCGAAAACGTCGCCTCGGGCGCTTCCCCGATGTAGTCGCCGTCGACCTGGAGCGGCAGCGGGCGGTCGTCGCACGAGCGGACGTGAAGCTCAGCCAGGCCGGTGAAGGGATGGATGTGGCGATGACGCGCGACCCGCGCCCGCGGCGAGAGCGCTCGCCAGGCGATCGTCGGGATGTCGATGGGGCGAGCCCGTTGCAGCACGATGCCGGCCAGATCGCCACTCTCCAGATCCGCTCCCTCGCCCAGGTGTACTGGCCGCTCGCCGAAGTACGTGTACGGCGATCCGTTCTGGACGACGGCGGTCACGCCCTGTACGCGATCGCCTTCGAGCTCGACCTCGAGTTGCGGCGGGTGCACGAGATAGCGCCGGTTGAAGGCGCCGATCGCCGTCCACGTGTAATACCACTCGCCGAGGCGGGCCTTCAGTTGGGGATGGGCGTCAACCCGCTCGACCACGCTCGCGTCGAGCCCGACGCCGCCCGAGAACACGAAGTGACGACCGTTGAGGCTGGCCAGATCGACCCGACGCGGGTCCCAGTCGTCCGCCATGCGAAGCAGGTGCTCCGTGGCATCCACGACGTCGGTCGGGATCCCGAGCATCCGGCAGTAGACGTTGGCTCGGCCACCCGGTAAGCAGCACAGCGGCGTTTCGGATCCGGCGAGCCCGTTGGCGGCCTCGTTGACCGTCCCGTCGCCGCCGAACGCCACGACGACGTCGTAGCCCTCGCGCGCCGCCTGGCGACAGATGTCGGTCGCGTGGTCGCGCGCCTCGGTGTCCACAGCCACCACCTCGTACCTGCCGCGAAGCGCGTACACGACGAGGTTCTTCAGCCGGTCCGAGACGGTGGTCGCGTAAGGATTGACGATGATCAGCATCCTCTTGCTGGGCGCCTCGGAGCTCGCCCCGAGGATCGCCTCGAGGCGCTCGATCGGCTGGCTGGATGCTGCGGCGGCCATCCCCGTAGCTCAGAACACCGCTGTATGACCCTCGTTACGTGTACCGGGCGGGGCGTCTGGGTATACTCCGCGGCACATAGCTGTACTGCACATCCAGAGGGGTGGAGGGACATGGCCCTGCGAAGCCCCGGCAACCTCCCGACAAGGGAACGGTGCCAATTCCATCAGGCTCCAACGACAAGCCTGGGAGATGTGGAAGCGGCGGTTTCTCGGGACCTCCGACCACAGACCCCGGCGGAGGTTTTACATATATGCCGCCAGAGTCTCTTCGCTGTAAGGAATGCAAGGCCACTTACCCGCTAGATGCGCGGTACGTCTGCGAGCAGTGCTTCGGACCGCTCGAGGTCGCTTACGCGCCTCGGGCGGACGCGGATCCGTCTGAGCTCCGTCGCCGGATCCAGTCCGGGCCGCAGTCGCTGTGGCGCTACGCCGACTTCCTCCCGGTCGCTCAGCAGCCCGGGACGCTCGCGGCGGGGTTCACGCCGCTGCTGCGCGCCGACCGGCTGGCCGATGAGCTTGGCCTGAATGAAGTATGGGTCAAGAACGATGCCGCCAATCCCACGCACTCGTTCAAGGACCGCGTGGTGTCGATCGCGCTGGCCCGGGCCCGCGAGCTCGGGTTCGACACGCTGGCCTGCGCCTCGACCGGGAACCTGGCTAACGCCGTAGCGGCGCACGCCGCGGCGGCAGGGCTCGACTCCTACGTCTTCATCCCAGCCGACCTCGAGGAACAGAAGATCCTGGCGACAGGGGTCTACGGCACCAACCTGGTGGCGGTGCATGGCAACTACGACGACGTCAACCGGCTCTGCACGGAGCTCTCGGCCGAGCACGACTGGGCGTTCGTGAACATCAACATGCGCCCCTATTACGCGGAGGGCTCGAAGACGCTCGCGTTCGAGACCGCGGAGCAACTCGGCTTCTCGCTCCCGGACCGTGTCGTCTCTCCCATCGCCTCAGGCTCGCTGTTCACGAAGGTAGCGCGTGGGTTCGAGGAGTGGATCGAGGTGGGGTTGCTCGACGGCCAGGTGCCGACTTTCAACGGGGCGCAGGCCGCGGGGTGCTCGCCCGTTGCGAGTGCGTTCCAGGACGGGCAGGATTTCTGTCGCCCCGTGAGGCCCGACACGATCGCCAAGTCGCTCGCGATCGGAAACCCGGCCGACGGCCCGTACGCGCTCGGCCTCGCGCGGCGCTCCGGCGGCTCCATCGACTCGGTTACCGATGAGGAGATCCGAGAAGGCATCGGGCTCCTGGCCCGCACCACAGGGATCTTCACAGAGACCGCGGGTGGGGTGACCGTGGCCGTGCTGGCCAAGCTGGCCGAGCGGGGAGACATCGATCCCGCCGAGCGGGTGGTCGTCTACATCACCGGCGACGGGCTGAAGACGCTCGACTGTGCCCGGGGAACGTTCGAGACATGGGAGATCGACCCAACCGTCGCCTCGTTCGATCAGGCCAGAGAGCGCCTCGCGGTCGCGGCTTGATAAATAGTCAGCGCAACATGGCCATCAGCGTCAAGATCCCGACCCAGCTACGGACCGCAACCGACGGCGAGGCAACCGCCGAGGTCGACGGCGACACCGTGGGGGAGGTGCTGGACGCCCTGTACGAGCGCTACGCAGAGCTCCGCAGCCGGATCGCAGAGGACGGCGGCCTGCGCCGCTTCGTCAACGTGTACGTGGGTGGCGAGGACATCCGCTTCCTCGACGGACTCGACACGGCCGTCTCGGACGGGGACGAAGTGACGATCCTGCCGGCCGTGGCCGGGGGTTAGCCGCGGGCGGTCGGGATCGCGCGGGCGGTCGGGATCGCCGTTGCTGCACTTGTTTGGGCCGACCCCCCTCAACTAGCATGCGCCCATCGAAGGCATCTCGACAGGTACTGCTGCGATCAACGGCGGCGATGGAGGAATCGAATCCCCTCGTGTGCCGAGCCTGGACGCGGCCACGAAGCTCCCGCAGACGGTTACGAGCAAGGGTGAGCGTGTCGAGCCGCTGATCGACGGCCTTCGAATCCGCTCGGCGACCACTCACCCGGATGAACGCGGGACCGTCTGCGAGATCTACAACCCGGCCTGGGGACTGAGCGACGAGCCGCTCGTCTACGTCTACCAGATCACGATCAGACCGCAGCAGGTCAAGGGCTTCCTGCTTCACCGCACCTACACCGACCGCCTCCTTTTCTCATTCGGCACCGTCAAGGTCGTTCTGTACGACGATCGCGAGGGGTCACCCACCCGGGGGATGCTCAATGAGCTGCACTTCGGGGATCACAACCGCGCCCACCT
>VAWT01000391.1 GCA_005883415.1 Actinomycetota bacterium
CGGCAACCCCGACGGACAGCGGTCGTTACCCACCAGTACGTTCGACCTTCAGCTCAAGCAGTGGCTGATCGTCTGCCACGTCACCGACGAGCTCGGCGAGCCAGCGCAGGTCACAGCCCACCGTTTCCGGCACTCCTACGCCAGCCGATTGATCAACAGTGAGGTATCGCAGGAGGTGGTGCGGCGCTTGCTTGATCACACGTCCCATACCATGACCGCCCGGTATGCCCGGCTGGCCGACTCCACCATCCGCCGGGCGTGGGAACGCGCCCAGAAGATCGATATTCGGGGTGAGCCGGTCGAGCTTCCCGAGACCGATCCACTCGGTGACGCGGCATGGATGAAGCAGAACCTGGCCCGCGCCAAGATGGCGCTGCCCAACGGCTACTGCGGCTTGCCGCTGCAGCGCTCCTGCCCGCACGCCAACGCCTGCCTGACCTGCCCGCTGTTTATCACGACCGCCGAGTTCCTGCCCGAGCACCACCGGCAATTGGTCGCGACCCGCGAGCTGATCACGAAAGCGGACGCGGCCGGGCAGACCCGGCTGGCCGAGATGAACCGCGCCGTGGAGACCAACCTGCTCACCATCATCGACACGCTCGAACACGCTAACTGCGACGATCACCACGGGTGCGCCTCCGAGTGTCGATGCCGCGATGGGCAACACCCCGATGCGCGCTGACAACTCCCGGCACCTGGTCGCCGCCGCCCAGCGCCGCAGCGACCAGACCCTAGCCCGCGCCCAGCAGGCGCTGCGCGAGTTGCAAACCGCCGATCAGCGTCGCGGCTGTGGCTGCCCGCGCCGGCGTATCTCGAGCCTGGCTTTACACCCAGCCCGAACTCCGCCAGCAGATCACCGCCCCGCGCCATGCCACCCCGCCCGCCCCGCCACCGGTCGCACACACGCCAGCCTCGGAGGCCTCGCTACGACAGCGGCTCACCTGGCCCACCAGCGCATCCGCGAACTCGCCGACCAGAACCAGCAGCTACGAGCCGCCAAGATCGGCACCGCCACCCGCGTCGCAGACACTGTCCAGCACGCAGAACGTCGAGAAACACCATGTGGCGTGCCAAAACTCGATCGAGGCTTCGACCAGGTGTTTTCTGATCGGCTCAGCCTGCGCGTCGGTACTCATTGATCAGTCCGCCAAGGACTCGGTGGCGTCGGATCGGGGTGTTGCGAGGAATCGGCGTAGCGAGGTCGCGGGTTGGTGGGTGTTGATCCAGGCTCTGATGCGGGCGGTGGTCATTGAAATGGCGCACATACCGGTCAAGAACAACTCGGGCGTGTCGCTCGTGGTAGATCAGCAGCCGGTCGGTGCATTCCGCGCGGACGCTGCCAACGAACCGTTCCGCATAGCAGTTCGCCTGGGGCGTGCGCGGAGGGATCTTGACCACGGTGATGCCTTCGGAGGCGAAGACGGCATCAAAGGCAGCGGTGAATTTGCAGTCCCGGTCACGGATCAAAAAGCGGAAGGTGCCGATGCGGTCACCGAGGTCTATCAGCAGGTTGCGAGCGGCCTGAGTGGTCCAGGCCGCTGTGGGATGGGCGGTGACGCCGAGGAGATGGACCCTGCGGGTGCGGACTTCCATCACAAACAGAACGTAAAGGCGGCGCAGCGCGATGGTGTCGAGGGTGAAGAAGTCAGTGGCCAACAGGCCGGTGGCCTGAGCGCGCAGGAAGGTCCGCCACCGGGTGTCGGCCCGGCGGGGTGCCGGGCCGAGCCCAGCGGCGGCCAGGATCCGCCGAATCGTGCCGGTACCGACGCGATGCCCGAGACCGACGAGTTCGCCTTGGATCCTGCGGTAGCCCCAGGAAGGATTCTCTCGTGCCAGACGCAGCACCAAACCTCGGATTTCGTCGGTGACCGGTGGGCGGCCTGACCGCTGAGGGTAGGTCCACCGTCTGGTGATCAGCCGGCGGTGCCAGGCCAGCAGCGTGGCCGGCGTGACGATCCGATAGGTCCGCAGCGGGCGGGGCAGCAACCGGGCCAGAGCGGCCAGGATGGCCCGGTCCGGCCAGGTGAGGCGAGGCCTGGTCACCTGGCGGCGAAGTATCGCGACTTCCTGGCGCAG
>VAWT01000392.1 GCA_005883415.1 Actinomycetota bacterium
AAGAGCTTCGCGCGGAAAAGACAATGATCGGCACGTCACTCCAGCGGCGTAACTGGGTGATCACCTCGACGCCATCAATGTCGGGGAGACCGCAATCCATGATGATCGCCACCGGCTGGCATTCGGCGGCGCGGCGCAACCCGACACGGCCCACTTGCGGCCCAATACCGGTAACTTAGGGGTTGATCCGGTAGGTTGGAAGAGTGCCGAGAGCTGGTCAGGTCAAGTCCCGGTCGGGTGACAGGTTGACGGATCGGGTGGGGGTGGGGGTGTTGACCCGCTCGTTCCCGCCGGACCTGGTCGATGAGGTAGTCGCAGGTCAGGGGCGTACTGAGCAGCGATCGCGGCTGTTGCCGGCGCGGATGGTCGTGTACTACGTGATGGCGTTGGCGTTGTTCGCCTCTGAGGGGTACGAGGAGGTGATGCGCCGGCTGGTGCAGGGGCTGGCGTGGACGGCGCGTTGGCGCGGGACGTGGCGGGTCCCGTCGTCGCCGGCGATCTCCAAGGCCCGCTCCCGGCTGGGCCCGGAGGTGCTGGCGGCGCTGTTCGACCGGGCTTGTGTCCCGGTGGCTAGGCCGGGCACGCCGGGGGCGTTCTACCGGTCGTGGCGGCTGGTGGCCGTGGATGGGTCCACGCTCGACGTGCCCGACGAGGCGGACAACGCCCGCCGGTTCGGCAAGCCGTCCAACGACCAGGGTCAGGGCGCGTTGCCCCAGGTGCGGCTCCTCGCGTTGGCCGAGTGCGGCACCCACGCGGTGTTCGCCGCGGCGATGGCTGGCATCGCCACCGGGGAACAGGCGCTGCTGCGCCGGCTGCTGGGCAAGGTCGGCGCGGGGATGCTGGTGATGGCCGACCGTAACTTTTTGGGCTACGACCTGTGGGCCGCCGCCGCCGCGACCGGCGCGGACCTACTGTGGCGGGCCAAGTCCGACACCCGCCTGCCCGTGGTCACCGAGCTGCCCGATGGTTCCTACCTGTCCTATCTGGTGGCCCCCGGCACCCGCGGACGCGGCACGCGGATCCCGGTGCGCGTCATCGAATACACCTTGCAGGCATCGGGCTCCGCGCACCCACACAACGCCGGCGAGGTCTACCGGCTGGTCACCACCATCCTCGACCCGCAGGCCGCCCCCGCCGAAGACCTCGCCGAAGCCTACGCGCAGCGCTGGGAGATCGAGTCGGTATTCGACGAGATCAAGACCCATCAGCTCGACGCCCGCCCGGTGCTGCGCTCCCGCGACCCAGACGGTGTCGAACAGGAGATCTGGGGAATCCTCCTCGTCCATCACGCGATCCGGGACCTGATCCATACCAGCGCCCGCCACGCGGGCATCGACCCCGACCGGGTGTCCTTCACCCGCACGCTGCGCGCCGCCCGCCGCCAGCTCAGCGACCAGGCGGGACTTTCCCCCCTCCCGGCTGCGCCACGCCCTGGGCACCGTCACCGCTGAACTGCTCCAACGACTCAACACCCGCCGCCACAGGCACAACCCCCGCGTCGTACGCCGCACCCACCGCACTCCGTTCCCCGCCAAGAAGCCCATCGACCGTCACCTGATCCAACCCCCACCCGACCTGATCAACATCGTCCATAGAAGCTAAGTTACCGGTATTGGGCTGCTGCCCGGCGCAACCCAGACTATCGAAGTATTACAGTCCAGGCTTCAACGGCCGGCCGAAGAAGGTCGCAGCCCAAACGACGAGTGGTCAGCCGTTCATGCTGCTCACCAGCAGCGAGGCGGGTGCCTACACTCTGGAAGTCCGTCCACTGGCACGTTGCACCAATCGTCGTGGAGGATTCACCAGATGACCGAGCGCTGGGGCAGCATGGATGCTGTCAGGAGGCTCGACGGCGTATGCCGCTCAGCGGCGCGGATAGCCGCGAATGCGTTCCAATCCGATCCAATGTGGTGCTACATCATCCCGGACGGCGCCCGTCGACGCACGGCTCTCCCAGTGGTGTTACCGCTGACGTATGCACAGCGTTATGGTGAAGTCTGGGTGACCTCCCCGGTTATCTATGGCGTCGCCGCGTGGCTATCACCAGGGAATACGTCAATAACATACTGGAGGTTTTTTCGCACCGCCGCGCTTCGCTGCGCCGCGCATCTTGGCCCGGCAGCTCTTTCTCGGTTTTTGCGCTTGGAAGTACGCCTTGAAGAGCAACACGGTCGCGACATCACTGAGCCGCATTGGTACTTACTACTACTTGCAGTCGATCCGCCTTCGCAAGGTTGCGGCGTGGGCGGCCAATTATTGATTCCTGTGCTGGCAAAGGCA
>VAWT01000393.1 GCA_005883415.1 Actinomycetota bacterium
GAGCGGATCATCTTCCTGGGGACGCCGGTGGACGACCAGATCGCCAACCTGATCGTCGCCCAGCTCCTGCATCTGGAGTCCGAGGACCCCGACAAGGACATCTCGATCTACATCAACTCGCCGGGCGGCTCGGTCTATGCCGGCCTGGCGATCTACGACACGATGCAGTTCATCAAGCCCGACGTGCAGACGATCTGCGTGGGGATCGCGATGTCGATGGGCGCGCTGCTGCTGTCCGGCGGCGCCAAGACCAAGCGGATGGCGCTTCCCAACGCAAAGATCCTGATCCACCAAGTTTCTTCAAGTTTTCAGGGTCAAGCCACCGATATTGAGATTCACGCTAAAGAGATCATCGACGTGCGTCGACGACTTGATGAGATCATTGCCCACCACACGGGCCAGGATCTGGAGAAGGTGCGGGCGGATACCGAACGCGACTACTTCATGAGCTCGGAGGAGGCAAAGGAATACGGAATCATCGACCGCGTGATCTCGCAGCACTAAGCAGTTAGTCTTAGGCTTCGCGATCGGGCCGTCGAGCCGTATCCGGAGAGAGGAATCGAATGGCGCGTCCTACGGACTCCAACGAACAGCTTCTCTGCAGTTTCTGCGGCAAGTCCCAGCGACAGGTCAAGAAGCTGATCGCCGGACCGGGCGTTTACATCTGCGATGAGTGCATCGACCTCTGTAACGAGATCATCGATGAGGAGCTCACCGCTCCGCCGAGTTTCGACATCGAGAATCTCCCCAAGCCGCGGGAGATCTACGACGTCCTGAACGAGTACGTCGTCGGCCAGGAACAGGCCAAGCGCTCGCTCTCGGTGGCCGTCTACAACCACTACAAGCGCGTGCAGATGATGCAGTCCGATGAGAACGACATCGAGCTGCAGAAGTCGAACATCCTCCTGCTCGGCCCGACCGGCTGCGGCAAGACGCTGCTCGCGCAGACGCTGGCCAAGATCCTCAACGTCCCGTTCGCGATCGCCGATGCCACGGCGCTGACCGAGGCCGGCTACGTCGGCGAGGACGTCGAGAACAT
>VAWT01000394.1 GCA_005883415.1 Actinomycetota bacterium
TCGGCAACACGATCCTTGACAACGTGATCTACCGGACCACGTATCCCGGCGTGACGATTTATGGGTGCCGCGACCCGATCGGGAAACCGAACCTCGTGGAAGGAAATACCACGCGGATGACCGGGGGAATCTTGATCCTCGGGCGGGCGCTGGTGCGCGGAAACCAGGTACTCAGCCCCAACGGGCGCTTCAAAACGCGATTACATTATCCGTAGCGTGGAGGCGTTCGCCGACCGGATCGAACCAGCGGCACACAGTAAGTAAGGTGCCCGGCGGCATGTGCGGAATTGCGGGCACGCTGGCAATCGACGGTGTCGTCGAGCCCGGACTGATCCAGCGTATGTGCAGCGCCGTCGAGCACCGTGGCCCTGACGCTCGGGGGTTCTTCGAGGAAGACGGTGTCGCGTTCGGCGTCGCCCGCCTGGCCGTGATCGACGTTGAGCGCGGCGACCAGCCGATCTTCAACGAGGACCGCTCGGTAGTGGTCGTCTGCAACGGCGAAATCTACAACTACCTCGAGCTCCGCCGGGAGCTCGTGCGCCGCCGGCATCGCTTTGCCACCCACTCGGACATAGAGGTGATCGTGCACCTCTACGAGGAGCTGGGCGAGGCCTGCGTCGACCGCCTGCGGGGGATGTTCGCCTTCGCGGTATGGGACCGGCGCACGCGCCGGCTGCTACTCGCGCGCGACCGGGTGGGCAAGAAGCCGCTCTTCTATGCACGCAGCGCCGGGCATTTCTGGTTCGCCTCCACCCCTAGGGCGCTCCTTGCCAGCGACGAGGTGCCGCGAGATGTCAACTTCCATGCGATCGATCTGTTCCTGCACTACCAGTGCGTCCCGGGCTGGACGAGCGCGTTCTCGAACGTCAGCAAGCTGCAGCCCGCCCATACCCTGACGTGGTGTGAGGGGTCCGTGACGACGCGGCGATACTGGAAGCTCTCGTATCGAGACCGCCCGGTTCCCGCCGGCGATCGCGAGGCCTGTGAGCTGATCAGGGGCGCACTGCTCGAAGCGACTCGGTTGAGGCTTCGCAGCGATGTCCCCGTCGGCGCGATGCTCTCCGGCGGGATCGACTCGAGCTCGGTGGTCGCAGCCATGACACAGCTCGGCGTGACCCCGCTGAAGACCTTCTCCGTCGGGTTCGACGTCGACGAATTCGACGAATCCGAGATTGCGCGTGAGGTGGCCGAGCTGCACGGCGCGGAGCACCACGAGCTGCGCTTGGACGTCAGCGCGATGGCGATGCTGCCTCGCTTGGCGTGGCACTACGGGGAGCCGTTCGCCGATTCGTCGGCGCTGGCCAGCTTCGCGCTTGCGGAGCTGGCCAGGCGCCACGTCACCGTGGCGCTCAATGGTGACGGCGGGGACGAGAGCTTTGCCGGCTACCGGCGGTACCAGCGCTTCCTCGCTGCGCCCACGGATGGACCGCAGGCGCCAGACGAGCGCTACGCCGAACGCCGCGCAAACTCATATTTCAACGCCGACGCCCGCCGCGAGCTCTACCAGCCGGCGTTCCTCGACAGCTTGGGCGACTGTGACTGGAGCGCGGTCCTACGTGGGCCCTATCTGGCGTCTGATGGGGGCGACGTCGTCGAGCGGTTGCTCGATGTCGACGTCCAGACCTACCTGCCGGACGACCTGCTCGTCAAGATGGATATCGCCACGATGGCACACTCGCTCGAGGCGCGCTCTCCTCTGCTCGACCAGGAGCTGATGGAGTTGGCAGCCGCCCTGCCGATCAGCATGAAGCTCGACGGCAGGACGACAAAGCGGCTGTTCAAGGAGGCGATGCGGGAGTGGCTCCCGGACCACGTCGTCGATCGGCCCAAGGCCGGCTTCATGGTTCCGATCGGCGTCTGGTTTCGCGACAAGCTGCGCGATCTTCCCGGCGAGGTCCTGCTCGATCCCCGCACGCTCGAGCGCGGCCTGTTTCGCGAGCAGCGCGTACGCGCCCTGGTCGACGAGCACCTCGCGGGCGCAGACGATCATGCCTACAGGATCTGGATGCTGCTCCAACTCGAGCTGTGGTTTCGCACCTACATCGACCGGTCGCCAGCCGAGGGCCCGGTCGCGCTGCCCATCGGGTGAACGTGGCCACGTCCGGGCGACCCCAGAAGGGCCTCCAGCTGCTCGAGGTCGGCGTGCGCTGGCCGCCGGAGACTTTTCTGCGCCAGAAGCTCGAGGCTCTGGCCGCCAGCGGACTGCGCGTCATCGTCGCCTCGAGGGCGATCTTCGACGCGGAGGCCCGGCTGCCGGGCGTCGTGCTGCTCGAGATCCCGCCTTCCGGGATCTCCCGGTGGCGGCAGGCCCGCGTCCTTGCGGGCGCTGGCCTCGTGCTACTCGTCACTGCGCCGCGCCGCCTGGCGCGGCTCTGGCGAAGCATCAGGCGCGTCCCGCCGGCCGCGCGGAGTCGCTACGGGGGCACGCCCGGGCTACTGGCGATGTACGCGCGCCTCGCACGACTGCGTCCGGACGTGGTCCATTTCGAATGGACCACCTCAGCGACCGCATATATGGCGCTATTCGAAGTCTGGCGATGTCCCGTGGTGGTCAGCTGCCGCGGCACGATCGATCCGCACATCCCCGGCCGCGAACACCACTTGTCTCGTCTCCCCGAGCTGTTCCGCAGAGCGGACGCCGTGCACTGCGTCAGCGAGTCGCTCGAGCGCGAGGTCGTCGGCCTCGGTCTCGATCCATCGAAGGCACGGGTGATCGCCACAGGGGTGGACCCGCTGGTCTTCCGGCCCCCGGCACGGGACGGCACGGGTAACAGGCGGCCTGACGACGGCATCTTTCGGATCGTCACAATCGGGTGGCTGCGCTGGATGAAAGGCTACGAGTACGCGCTCGAGGCGATCGGCACGCTGGTCGCACGCGGTATGCCGACGCGCTACTCGATCATCGGCGCGGCCCCACCGGAACTGCGCGGCCGGCTCGGCGAGCGCGAACGCATCCTGCACACGGTTGCTGACCTCGAGCTCGGGGAGCACGTCCATCTACGCGGCGGGCTCGGAACCGCGGAGATCGTCGCCGCGCTGCAGGGCTCCGACGTCCTGCTCCACCCGAGCATCGACGAGGGGCTGCCGAACGTGGTTGTCGAGGCGATGGCCTGCGGGGTCCCGGTCGTCGCTACCGACTGCGGCGGCGTCGGCGAAGCGCTCGTCGACGGGGTGCAGGGGTTACTCGTCCGTCCTCGGGACCCCGATGCGCTCGCGGCCGCGCTCGAGCGGCTGGGGCGCTCCCCGGCGCTACGTGGACGGATGGGCGACGCAGGGCGCGCCACCGTTTTCGCACGATTCACGCTCGAACGCCACCGGGACCAGTTTCTCTCGCTCTACCGGGAGCTGGCGTCCCGCTAGCGGTGCAGGCCTAGCTTGACGATGTAGGGATCCGCTAGGGGCTTTCTAAACGCCGCGCTCGGGCGGCGATCAGGTCGGCCAGCCGCTGGGTGCCGAGCCCGGCAATGAGGATCAGCAGATAGGTCAGGGGAAGCCGGTCGCGTTGGTTGACGATAAAGGCGGTCTTGAGGAGCGACACGGCAGCGATCGAGCCCGCGATCAACCACCACGCTGGAAGCACCTGTCGTCGTGCGGCGATCATCGAACCGACGCCGATGAGGGCCAGCGCCACGATTGTCAGCCAGTAGATGTTGGCCACGCGTCGCGCCACTGGGTTATTGATGCGACCCCAGTTGAGCAACAACGTCTCCTGTCCGTATTGGTATGGGATCCGCTGCACATCAAAGGCGAGCCATCTCAGAGGGTTGTCGATCACGTTCCGCAGGCCCATCCGCAACCACATCTCGTCGTGCGCAGCCGGATGCCTGGTGGATGTGTCGCCCAGTCGTTTCACGATTGGTGGCTCGGTGTATCGAGGTGACACAGTTCCGAGATAGAAAGTCACCCCGCCGTTGGTCGAGGCTGGGATGAACTCGCCGAACGTGATGGCGTTTCGAGCTATCCACGGTCCAAGGCAGATCAGCGCGCCAGCTGCCGAGACCGTGGCAACATTCACCACGCGGCGCATCGGGAGAGCGCGCCATAGCCAGACGGCTATTAGAACGACCGTGACGGCTCCATACTCCGATCTGGTCAGGATCGATGCCCCTGCGAGCAGACCGGCGGTTAACGCGGTCCTGCTGGTCGGTTGGGCAAGGACGACCAATACCACGACGGCGGTGAACAGCAGGGCTGCTAGGTGCTCGGTGCCAAGTACGGG
>VAWT01000399.1 GCA_005883415.1 Actinomycetota bacterium
CCAGCGCGGCGCGATAGGGCCACGACACCATCTTCAACCTTCCGCGCCGTCCGAAACGGGTCACATGAGTTCGACCTGTTCGACAGTCCATTGACCCGGACAGCTACCTGGACGCGCTGGCCCGCCACCACGCCACTGAGATCAACCTGGTACCGACGTGTGCCGCTCGTGGACGGCGGGACCTGCGGCTGCCCCGGCTAATCGGGCACAGCCGCGCGATGGACCTCGTCCTCACCGGACGCGCGGTCACAGCCGCCGAGGCCGAGCGGATCGGCCTGGTCAACCGCCTTGTACCCGCCGGGCAAGCGCTGGCCGCGGCGCAACAACTCGCCAGCGAGCTTGCCGAGCTGCCCCAGACCTGCCTGCGTCACGACCGAGCTTCCGCGCTCGACCAGCACGGCCTCAACGACACCAACGCCCTGGCGACCGAGTTCCGTCACGGCCAAGTCAGCCTGGCAACCGACGCACTGCACGGGGCACGCTGCTTCGCCGACGGTGCCGGCCGCCACGGTGCTCCCGCAACCGCCGGATAACCATCCACCCGCCGCACAAGCTGGGTCTGCTGGTCATGATCGACCTACAGGCCAAAATCCGTCCCCGAACTTGCCACGGTAGGAAGCTCGGAAACGACCGGCGAACACCGTCACCGAGGCCGTCTACAGATCTTCAGCCAGACGGCTTGACGAGTGCTCGCAGGTCGTCACGATCCGGTGTTAGCTCACCCGAGAAACCCCGAGTGGACTCGGCAAGGGTTAGGGACAGTTGTGGATTTTGGGTTGAGGCGGAAGATCAGAAGCGCCCTCGACAGGCGCGCGGTGATGGCACTTGCCGTGCTGATGGGTGTCTTCGTGGGTGGCTGTGGCACCCAGCCTCGGGGACCGGTATCCCAGCCGACCCCGGCGCTGGCCGGTGTCCACCCTTGCGACCCGGCTGCTCTGGGTGCTCCCGCACCTGGTGCTGGTACAGACGGTCGGTTCCGCGGTCCTGGGGGTGTCACGTTTAGCTGCGCAATGGTGACCGTGCCGTTGGATCATGCTGGGTTGCGGGCGCCGCCCCAGCAGCCCGGCCAGCTGTCGTTACCCGTCGCGATGGCCGACAACGTCACCGCGCCGCGGGGTGTGCTGGTCTGGCTCGTCGGCGGCCCAGGCGCACCGGGCGTGGGATTGACCGCGGTGATCGCCCGCCAATTCGACCCGGAAGTGTTGCGCAACTACCGGCTGGTGTTGTTCTCCGCACGCGGCACCGGCCCCGGCGCGCTGCGCTGCCCACACCTACAACAGGCGCTGGACGACCTGGCTGCACCCGGGCCCCCACCCAGCGCCGTGCATGCGTGCGCCCAATCCCTCGGGGATCATCGACGGTTTTACACCACCGCCGACACCGTGGCCGACCTGGAGACACTGCGCCAAGCGTTGGGGGTTGCCACGCTGACCCTCGCCGGGGTCTCCTATGGCACCTTCGTCGCCGAACGCTACGCGATCACTCACCCTGATCGGGTCTCGCGGTTGGTGCTGGACTCGGTCGTCCCGCACGACAGCTTCGATCCATTGGAAATCGCCGCCTTCAACCGCACCGGGCAAGTGCTCCAGATGGTGTGTACCCAAATCCGGTGTCCCACCGACCCAGCACACGACCTCGCGCAGATAATCCGGGTCCGCCACAACGGCCCGCAACTGTTCGATGTCCTCAGCGGGCTGACCCACGGTGCGCCACGGCTGGCCGGTGCGTTAGACGCGCTGCACAATGCGGCACGGGGAAGCTATGCCGCATTGGACGCGATCATCGCCACTGAAACGCAACGCAGGGCCGCGTCGGCCGAAATCTTTAGCCAGGGCCTGTTCGCCACTACGGTCTGTGCGGACTTCCGCTGGCCGTGGAGCACTGCAGATACCCCGGTCGCCGACCGGGCCGACGCCACCACAGCCGCCGTTGCCGCGCTGTCGGACGCGGCGCTGTTCCCCTACGACCGGGCCACCGCGGCCGGCAACAAAGTCG
>VAWT01000400.1 GCA_005883415.1 Actinomycetota bacterium
TCAACGAACAGCGCGCGGGCACGGCAAGCTCGGCCGGGTGCGCGCGATTAGCCCTGTTCGATGGGAAGCGTGATGAGCAGCGTCGTTCCCTGTCCGACGGGGCTAGCCACTTCGATCGTGCCCCCGAGCGCATCGACGCGGTCGGTGAGGCCTACGAGTCCGGAACCGCGTGTTGGGTCGGCCCCTCCGCAGCCATCGTCGCGGATCGAGAGCTCGAGAACGTCGTCACGCGCTTCGACGGCGACGTGCACCGCGGAAGCGTGCGAGTGCTTCGCGGTATTCGTGAGCGCTTCTGACACGACGTAATAGACGGCGACTTCCACCGGCTCAGGTAGCCGCGTCTCGCCGCGCATCTCAAGCTTGACGGGGACGGCTGACCGCCGGGTTAGTGTCTTGAGGGCGGCCCCGAGGCCGCCTCGGGTGAGGATGGCCGGGTGGATACCGCGCGAGATTTCCTGAAGTTCCTCGAGCGCGCCCGCCAGTCCGTCGGCCACTCGGGACAGCTGCTCCTGCAACTCGAGCAGCTCGGGCGGGACCATCTCCTGCGCACTGCGCTGGTCGAGCGCGAGTGAGACCAGCCGCTGTTGCACTCCATCGTGCAGATCCCGCTCGATCTGGCGCCGCGTCTGGTCTGCGGCCGTGACGATCCGCGCCCGCGAGGCGGCGAGCTCGGCGCGGCTGCCCGCGAGCTTGCGCTCGCTTTCGCGCAGGTTTCGAAACATCAACAGGGTGTCTAGCGCGTCGGCCAGCCGCCGTCCGATCTCATGGAACAGCCGCTCCTCCTGCGGCGTCCAGACCCGTGGGTATGAGCACTGATGCAGCCCGAACATATAGGTCTTGTCTACCTTGGGGTGAACAGCCAAGGCAATCATGGACTTGATGCTGAAACGCTGCGCCGACTGCGGAAGCGCACAGTCTGATTCGGGATCGAATCGTACCGGACCGTTCGAGGCCAGCACGCTCCGGAAAACGCTGGCGACCCCCGGCTCATTCGGGATGTCCACGCCGAGGCTGGAGGTGCTGATGTATTCCGGCCGTGCCCGCTCCATTCGCACACGATGGGAGTCGGCTTCCGGGTCGCAGGGATAAATCAGCCACGCTCGGTCGCATCTGAAGGTCTCCAGCACGACATCGAGGACATCGCTCATCATCTGCTCGAGGTCACTGGTCCCTTGGATGGCGCGGTCGATCCCGTCCATGCTTTCAAGGAACCACAGCTGCGCCTGGTGTTCTTCCTCAGCGCGCTTGCGCTCGGTCACATCCACGACGGTGCCCACGAATTCCTGTAGCTCGCCGGATGCGGTGAAGACGGGATGCACGATTGCATGGAGGTGTTTCGCCGGGCCCTGCGGAGGAACGACTCGGAACTCCCCTTCGACGCTTGCCGCTTCACGGAAACCCTTCTCGAGCGCTTCCATCCACATCGCACGGTCTTCCGGATGAACGCGCTGGCGAAACTGTTCGAAAGAGGGGACTCCTTGTTCAGGATCGAAGCCGTACAAGCGGGAGTGTTCATCGGAGGAGTGGGTTACCTCTCCGGTGGCGCCGTTCAGAGCAGCAGTGCCGGTATGGGTCATCGTCTGCGCCAAGGACAGGTAGGCTTCGCTTCGCCGCAGTTCGGCTGTCCGCTCGGCCACCTTCACCTCGAGCTCGTCTCGGGCCTTGCGGAGTGCTTCTTCGGCCCTCGCGCGCTCGTGGATCAGGCGTGCGCTCTGAAATGCTGTCGCAGCGTGATTCGCAGCCAGGCGAAACAGGAGGTGGTCCACCTCGG
>VAWT01000396.1 GCA_005883415.1 Actinomycetota bacterium
GTCCCCGGCACCAACTGGCGCCATCCGTGGGGACCGCGTAGCGACAACTCAGAGCGCGAGGCGCACCCGGTAACGCACATTGCATACCAGGACGCCGAAGCGTTCGCCAAGTGGGCGGGCAAGGAGCTGCCCACCGAGGCGGAATGGGAGTACGCGGCGCGAGGCGGCCTCGACGAAGCCACGTTTGCTTGGGGAAACGACCTACGACCGAACGGGGAGCTGATGGCGAACTTCTGGCAAGGGGAGTTCCCCTGGCGGAACACCGGAGCCAAGGGCTGGCGCGGAACGACCCCACTCGGCCTCTTCGCCGCCAACGGCTACGGCCTCTACGACATGACCGGGAACGTCTGGGAATGGACGACCGATTACTACTCACCCCGAGGGGCAGGCGCCGACACACCCACCAACCCCTGCTGCAAACCGCCCACCAACCCGCGTATCACGACCCCAGACACCAGCTATGACATCGGTCTCCTCGGCGCGCACATCCCCCGCCACGTGATCAAGGGCGGCTCGCACCTCTGCGCACCGAGCTACTGCCTGCGGTACCGGCCCGCAGCCCGCCAACCCGAAGCGATCGACACCTCCACCAGCCACATCGGGTTCCGCTGCGTAGCCCGCTGACCTCGCCGGAACTCCGCGCCGACCGGCCGCAACATGTTCGGCCCTGTCCGCGGGCCCTGGGAGGGCGAGTGGCGGGGATGGTGGGGAGACGAGCCGCCATATCACGCGCCGGTGTTCGTTCTCACTCACTATCCGCACGAGCCAATCGAGATGAACGGCGGGACGACGTTCCACTTGGTAACCGAAGGGTTCGACGCCGCGC
>VAWT01000397.1 GCA_005883415.1 Actinomycetota bacterium
CCAGTCGCATCGTGTTCCGCTGCGTCGTGGTTCCCTACCTTGAGCGCCCCTCGCCTTTAAGAACGGTCAGCACTGCCGGCGGGTGGAGGCGTAACCGCTCGGATCGCGGCCTGCCATCGCATCTCCTTCGCAGCACCGACCATCTCAAGGTTCTGCGTGATGAGCCTACGACGGCGGCGAAGGCAGGCCCAGCAGCTGGATCACGGCGAATACGAGCAGCGCCGCTCCGATGCCGATCAGACCGAAGCGGGCTTGGCGAATCCGGAAGTGACCGCTGATGCCGACGAGGAACAGCACCGTCGCCAGGAACACGGTGTCGCGGATGTACTTGTCTGCTGTTGAGCCCGCGTGGGAGCCTTCAACAAATGCGGCGTCCGCCTGCGCGTCGTAGGATCGGGCGGCAACCTCCTGGGGGATCACGTACTGCGGCATGTATGCCGGCCCGGGAGGAGCGTTCGATTTGTGCGCCGGGTCGGTCGCCAGCCAGGCGTTGAACGCCGGACGGTAGCCGGGCCGCATCCTCTTTACCGCCAGTCGCTCAGCGTTCGCGTTGCCGCCGTGAAGGCGGTAAACCAGGCATTGAACGAAGCGGAGTCGAACGTCCGGGTCACGAGCCCCTCGAGGTCGGCCCGATTCGCTTTCGTTCGTGCAGCCGATGCAGCGTGCTTCTTGTGCTCGGCGATCTCCTTGCCGACCTCCGCCGCTGAAAGACCCTCGGGCACAATTCACGCGCTCGCGTGCTCGCGGGCAGGAACCTTCTCCCCGTGCTCGGCCTGCCGATCAACCGCTGAGCTCGCCATGTATCGCGGAGCGACGGTACGGCCGTCGCCTCGGCCGCACATCGCCCGAAAAGGATGACCTCGCGGCGGCGTGGCGCGATTGACAACCACAGCGAGGAGCGGCCGTCAGGAAGACGACGCTCGACCGGCTCACTAGAACCCGGGGCGGTTGTGGACGCGCGTGGCGCCCCTGGACCGGCTCGGGCACGGTCTCGAGGTCCGAGAGACCGGCGTGTCTCGGCGCCCGCTCGCCGGGACCCGACGAAGCCCTGCGGGAATTCCTGAGTGCCGGACGCGGCGGGGCGCTAGTGTATGGCCCACGGGATCGCCGATGGGCGGTCGTTGATCGCGCTCGGGGTTACGTCTTAGGAGGCGAAACGAGTTCGCGGTCTCACGATGGCCGCACGGCTGGGTTCGGCGTCCGGGCCGGTTCCTTGGCCAGAAGTCTTCCTCTTGGACGACCCTCAGATCACTCAGCTACCCGAGCCGGCCGTTATGAGGCCGATGGGTCACTCGTTCGCTTCCGGCGGGTGGTTCGAACGAGTTCGAGCTAACCGTTGGGCGTGGCAAGGTCGTCCGCACGATGTCGGGAACCGGACGGCTGGACCCGGGTCTCGAGCGAGCTCCCAGACGGCGCAGCGGAGCGGGTCAGCCGCGCCTGCACTCGAGGCGAAGCTGATGCTGCCGCGAGTGCAGGCGTGGAGGCTACGGCGGACGCGCTCGCTGGAGATGCTCGATGACGACGGCGCTTCGATGCTGACGGCGGTGCTCGACGCGGGCGCCGGTGACGGCAAGGCGATGCTGGTGCGGTCGTGGTGTACCGAGCGTCCGGAGTCCGTGCTCTGGATGACGCTGGATGCAGGTGACGATGATCTGATGCGGGGTTGGTGCACGTGGCGACGGCCGTGGATCTGCGTCACGAGCAGGGATAGTTGCCGTGCGCATCGCAGACGACGGTGGGGGTTGACCCAGCTCACACCCGCAGAGGAGGCGGCCTGCAGGACATCCGGGGTCGCATCGAGGACCTCGGCGGAACCTTCAACCTCGCTCCAATCCCGGAGCACGTGGCCGTCTTGACCATGTCGCTGTCGTGGCCGGCGGCGGCTGGTGCACGGCGATGAGGGAGGTCATCCTCCTGTCGCTGACCGCTTCGTTGAACCCGACGTTGGTCGCCGCGACGACGGTGATGCTCCTGCTTCCGAGCCCAAAGAAATTGATGCTCGGCTATCTGCTCGGCGCGTACATCACCAGCATCACGCTTGGACTCGTGATCGTGTTCTCGCTGCCGAATTCGAGCGCGACCAACACCACCGAGAACACGATCAGTCCGGCGGTCGACATCGGGCTGGGAGCGGTCGCGTTGGCGGTTGCCTTCGTCCTCTACACCGGCCGTGCCGAACGTCTGAGGGAGCACAGGCAAGCGCGCAAGGCAGACAAGCCGGACAAGGGTCCGC
>VAWT01000160.1 GCA_005883415.1 Actinomycetota bacterium
ACTATGCGCTGTTCTGCCTCGGTCGCTCGCTTCAGCTCCTAGGCCGTCACGCCGAAGCCCGCCGCCCGCTGGCGCTGGCTGCTTGCATGCAGCCCGGCCGCCGCGACTACCGCATCTACCGCGACCGGGCGCGAGCGGTGGCCGCCGCGACTGGTCAGGCTTAATCGAGACGGCAGGACCGGCGCCGACGGCACGTCGCGCGAGCACCGTGCCGTCGGGGGCGGACTGTCGTCGCTGCAACTGTGCCGTCGGGGGGTGTCCTGCCGTCGTCATCGGTGCTAGTCTCAAATGACAGCTTTTGGCGCCGGGGCTTCCCGGTGGTAGTTCCGGAAGTGGGCGCTCGCCCGCTTTTTTTATTGAGTTTTTTGACGGAGGAGACCGTGAGTGCACTCCAGCGACAAATTGAAGAGCTACTCGCGAAGGCCGAGCCCGAGGTCGAGCTCCTGCTCGCCGAGGTCGTGTCAAGGTCAACGCTCCGTGTGTTCATCGACCATCCGGATGGCGTCACGCTCGGCTTGTGTGAGCGCGTTTCCGGGGTCCTGAACGAGTACCGCGACCGCTATGCGCTCGAGGTCTCGTCGCCCGGGCAGGATCGCCCGTTGACCAAGCCTCAGCACTTCTCCCGGTTCCTGGGCCGGCACGCTCGCGTGCGGCTACGGGAGGCGCGCGGTGGACACCGCAGCGTCACGGGCGAGCTGGTGGGCGCCTCCGATCACGACGTCACGATCGCCGGTGCAGACGGCGTCGAGACGATTCCCTACGACCAGATCTTTCGCTCCAACCTCGTCCCGGGAGACTAAAAGCATGTCCAAGGAGATCGTCGAAGCGGTACGGGGCCTAGCCGCAGAGAAGAACATCTCGTCAGAGAAGCTGATGGAGGCGCTCGAGGACGCGCTTCTGTCCGCGTACAAGAAGACACCGGGGTCGGCCCGCTACGCGAAGGTCGAGATGGATCGCGACTCCGCCGATTTCATCGTCTGGGAGCTGAAGATCCCGCCCGAGCTGGAGGAGCGGCTGCTCGTCGACTCCACCATCGAGCAGGAGCCCACGGTCGATCCGGAGACGGGTGAGATGCGCGAGCCGCCCGAGCCGGAGATCGATCCCGAGAAGCTCAAGGAGTACGAGGACCAGATCGAGATCGAGGACGTCACCCCGCACGACTTCGGCCGCATCGCCGCCCAGACCGCCAAGCAGGTGATCCTGCAGCGGATCCGCGAGGCCGAGAGGGACATGATGTTCGAGGAGTACCGAGACCGCGTCGGCGAGCTCATCACCGGGATCGTGCAACAGTCCGACTCGCGCTACACACTTGTGCAGCTGCGTGAGCGGGTGGAGGCCCTGCTTCCAAAGTCAGAACAGGTCGACGGCGAGCGCTACGACCATTCGCAACGGATCAAGGCCGTGATCAAGGATGTTTCGAACTCGACCAAGGGGCCGAGCATCATCGTCTCCCGGCGCGACCCCGAGCTGATCAAGCAGCTGTTCGAGCTCGAGGTCCCGGAGATCGCGGACGGGCTGGTCGAGATCACGGGCGTGGCCCGGGAGCCCGGCTACCGGTCGAAGATCGCGGTCGTCTCACACGTCGACGGCGTGGACCCTGTCGGGGCGTGCGTGGGGCCGCGGGGCTCGCGCGTGCGCATGGTGGTTTCCGAGCTGCGGGGCGAGAAGATCGACATCATCCCCTACAACGACGAGCCGGCTCGGTTCGTGGCCAAGGCGCTGTCACCCGCGCGCGTGCGCGAGGTGCTGGTCGACGACGCCGGCAAGCAGGCCACGGTGATCGTCCCCGACGACCAGCTGTCGCTGGCGATCGGGCGCGAAGGCCAGAACGCGCGGTTGGCCGCACGGCTCACCGGGTGGCGTATCGACATCCGCTCCGAGACCGAGTTCGCCGAGGAAGAGGCAGAGCACGGCTACGACGAGGCCGAGGACGGCGGTCGCTGCCACGCGATCCTGGCCAACGGTCGCCGGTGCCCGAACGCGGCACTCCAGGGTTCGCGCTACTGCGGCCTGCCGGCTCACCAGGCGCTGGCCGACAAGGACACCGACCAGGTGGAGGCCGCGGCGCCTGAGGCGAATGGGGGAGATCAGGTCGAGGCGGCGACGCCCGAAACGCAGGAATCCTCCTCCTAAACTGGCTGCCCGATGAATAAGCGCGTGCACGAGATCGCCAAGGAGCGCGGGATGGCGCCCAAGGAGCTGCTGCAGCGGCTGCAGGGCGCCGGCATCGAGGTCAAGGCCGTGTCTTCAAGCGTCGACGAGGCCGTGGCGTCTCGTGTGCTGGGCAACGGAGACCGTGCGTCGGCGGCCGATAAGGCCCCCGCCGCCCAAGCGCCGGCAACTGCCCAGCCCCAAGCGCGGGAGCAGGCACCTGCCGGCGAGCAGCCGAGCCCTCCGGCGCCGCGCCAGCCAGGCGGCGATGGCGCCCAGGCGGCTAGCCCCGCGTCCGCCCGCCCCGCGAGCCAGCAGCAGCACAAGCGCCCGACCCGCGACTCCCTTCAGGGAGAGCGCGCACCGGGAGCGCCCGGCGGCAGACGCCGGGTGGTGATCGATTCCCAAGCTTCCAGGCGGGCGCCGGGCGGAGGCGCTCCTCCGAGTACCCAGCCTCCCCGACGTCAGCGTCGGGGGCGGCGCCGGCGGGGCGTGTATGACGAGGAAGCCGAGTCCCGCCCGTCCACCTCCGCGGCCGCACTCGCGGAGCCCTCGGCGATCCGCATCAATTCCGGCTCGACCGTAAAGGACGTGGCCGAGTACCTGGGCGTGCAGGTGCCCGAGGTGATGAAGAAGCTGATGGCGCTCGGCGAGATGAAGACGCTTACCCAGACGCTCTCCGATGAGTCGATCCAGGTGCTCGCCTCCGAGCTCGGCAAGGACGTGGAGATCGTTCACACCGAGGAAGAGACGGTGGCGGAGCCGGTGTTCGCGGACGCCGAAGAGGACCTTCTCGAGAGGCCCCCAGTGGTCACGATCATGGGTCACGTCGACCACGGAAAGACGTCGCTGCTGGACGCGATCCGCGAAACCGAGGTGGTGGCATCAGAGGCGGGCGGAATAACTCAGCACATCGGCGCCTATCAGGTTCACCACAACGCCAACACGGTCACCTTTCTCGACACTCCAGGCCACGAGGCGTTCACCGCCATGCGGGCCAGAGGCGCGAAGGTCACCGACATCGCCGTGATCGTGGTGGCCGCGGATGACGGCGTCAAGCCCCAGACCCAGGAGGCGGTGGACCACGCCACCGAAGCGGCCGTTCCAATCCTGGTGGCGGTCAACAAGATCGACAAGGAGGGCGCCCAGCCGGACCGCGTCCGCTCCGAGATGGCGGCCCTCGGGCTCCAGCCGGTTGAGTGGGGCGGCGAGACGGAGTTCGTCAACGTGTCCGCCAAGACCAAGGACGGCCTCGAAGGCCTGCTCGAGACGATCATCCTCATGGCCGAGGTCGAGGAGCTGCGCGCCAACCCGAACGCGCCCGCGTCGGGCACGGTGATCGAGTCAAAGCTCGATCCCGGCCGGGGGCCGGTGGTGACGATCCTGATCGGTCGCGGCACACTCGAGGTCGGCGACGCGGTCGTCGCCGGCGCCCACTGGGGTCGGGTACGCGCGATGCAGGACTTCATGGGCAACCGCGTCCACGAGGCCCGGCCGGGCGAGCCGGTGGAAGTGCTCGGCTTTGACGGCGTCCCCGAGGCGGGCGAGCGCGTGCGCGTGGTCGAGCACGAACGACGGGCCCGTCAGCTCGCCACCGAGCGCGGGGTGCGCCTGAAGACCGAGTCGCTGGCGCGGCGGAGCGGCAAGCGGGTATCGCTGGAGGACATCTTCCGGGAGGGCATCCAGGAGCTCAACCTGGTGCTCAAGTCGGACGTGGCCGGTTCGCTGGAGGCCATCGAGGACGAGATCGCGAAGCTGCCGCAGGAGGAAGTCTCGGTCAATGTCATCCGGCGCGCCGTGGGCGCGGTTACCGAGTCCGACGTGATGCTCGCGGCCGCTTCCGATGCCGTGATCCTGGCCTTCAACGTCCGTCCCGTAGGCGACGCGCGCGCGGCGGCCGAGCGGGAGGGCGTCGAGATCCGCCATTACTCGGTGATCTACCGGGCGATCGAGGAGCTGCGTCAGGCGATGGAGGGCATGCTTGCGCCCGAGGAGGTCGAAGAGACCACCGGGGTGGCGGAGGTGCGGCAGCTGTTCCGTGCCTCGCGGGTCGGGACCATCGCCGGCTCGCACGTGACGGAGGGCACGGTCACCCGCGGCTCGAAGGTCAGGCTGGTCCGGGACGGCACCGTGGTATACGACGGCGAGATCGCGAGCCTGCGCCGTTTCAACGACGACGTGCGCGAGGTCACTTCCGACTATGACTGCGGGATCGTGCTCAGCAACTTCGCCGATATCAAGGAGGGCGACGTGCTCGAGACGTACGCCACCCGTCAGGTCGAGCGGGAGCTCACCTAGCAGCGCCGCGATGTCCCCGAGCGGCTTCGTCGCCGTGCTCGTGATCGACCTGCACTTCGCGGACACGGGCAGCCTCAAGGGAAAACGCAAGGAGCTCTCGTCGATCAAGGCGGGGCTACGCGGCCGGCTGGGCGCCACGGTGGCAGAGATCGACCACCACGACCTATGGCAGCGGGCCACCCTGACCGCCGCTTTGACGGGGGGATCGCTCGGGAGGCTGAACAGCGCCGCGGACAACATCGAGCGGTGGCTCGAGGCCCGAGTCCCCGATGGTGTAAGGGTTCAGCGAATCGTGGCCTCCGTGGACGAGCTCGCCGAGCGGTGAGCGCGCAATTAAGAAAAATTATTGTGGAGGGATAGGATGGGCTCCGGCCGCATGCGACGCGTCGATGAGGCTGTGCGGGCGGTCCTCAGCGACGCGATCGCGAGGAATCTGCAAGATCCCCGCGTTGGATTTGTGACCGTTACGGGAGTCAAGACCAGCTCAGACCTGCGGCACGCTCGCGTCTACGTGAGCGTGCTCGGCGACGAGCGCAACCGCGATGCAAGCCTCGAAGGCCTGCGCTCGGCGCGCGGGCTGCTTCAGGGGTTGCTCGCTTCGGAACTGAAGTTGAAGCACACGCCGACGCTGACCTTCTGCTACGACGAGTCGGTAGAACGGGGGATGCGGATCAGTCAGCTGCTTTCTCGGGAGGAGGGCTCGGATGGCTGAAGACGGCCACCGGTCAAGCCGCGAGCTGGTGCTCTCCGAGCTGCGGCGAGCGCCGAAATTCGTCGTGATCTCGCACGAGCATCCCGACGGCGACGCGCTTGGATCGCTGATCGCGATGCAGGAGATGCTGACCGGCCTGGGCAAGGACAGCGTGATGTTCATCGACCCTGGGGACTTCCCGCTCCCGCACGAGTACTCGTTCCTGCCGCTGCCGAAGCTGATCGACGCTCCACCGGACGACGTGGAGAAACGGACGATCCTCTTCCTGGACTGCGGCAATGTGGAACGAACGCCGGCCGAGGCGTTCCAGCGGCCCGGGGCGCACATCATCAACATCGACCATCACCACGACAACACCCACTTCGGCACGATCAACCACGTCCAACCTGACGCTTCGTGCACCGCCGAGATCCTGTGGGATCTGATGCACGGCCTGGAGGTCACCCCGACGCCAAGGATCGCCGAGGCGCTGTACGTGGGGCTGGTCACCGACACCGGGCGCTTCATGTACGAGAACACCACAGCCCGGGCCCATCAGATGGCGGCTGAGCTGATCGAAGCCGGCGTCGACGTGCACGCCGTCTACCGTCGCGTGTACGAGGACGTGCCCGGCGAGAAGCTGGCGCTCCTGGCGCGGGGGCTGGCGAACATCGAGCGCTATGACGATGGCAGGTTGACCGTGAGCACGCTCAGCGCTCGCGACTTCGACGCGGCGGGCGCGGTCGAGAGCTACTCGGAAGGACTTGTTGACCACCTGCGTGCGCTGCAAGGGACGGCGGTGGCGGCCCTGGTGCGGGAGCGGCTCCACAACGGCGATGGTCGCCCGGCACACAAGGTGTCGCTGCGTGCCTCAGATGCCCGGGTGGACGTGTCGCAGATCGCGCGGGTCCAGGGCGGGGGCGGCCATCGCCAGGCGGCGGGCTTCGACACGGCCATGTCGCACGAGGAGCTCGTGAGCTTCCTTCGCGAGCAGCTCGCGGCCCAGCTTTAGTGACGCGAGCGGTCTCGACCGTCCGGCTGTGAGCGGCGTCGTCCTGTATGACAAGCCCGCCGGGATAACGTCCGCCGGTATCGTGGCCAGCGTGCGCCGGGCGCTCGGCCGTGGCGTCAAGGTCGGCCACGCCGGGACGCTCGATCCCTTCGCCACCGGGCTGCTGCTGATCCTGCTCGGCCGCGCGACCCGGGTGCAGCGATTCCTGATGGCGCTGCCGAAGACCTACCACGTCACCGCCCGCTTCGGCGCGGTGTCGAGCACCGGCGATCCCGAGGGCGAGATCGTCGAGACCGGCGCGGTCCCACCCGGCGAACGGCTCGCGCTGCCCACCGGCCGCCTGCGACAGCGACCGCCCGCCTTCTCGGCGGTCAAGGTCGGTGGCCGCCGGGCTTACGAGCTCGCCCGGGCCGGCGTCGTCACCGAGCTGCCCGAGCGCGAGGTCGAGGTCTACCGGTTCGAGCAGACCTGGCACGACGGCGACAGACGCGGCTTCGAGGTCGAGTGCTCCTCCGGCACGTACATCCGCAGCTTGGTCTCCGACCTCGGCGACGCCTACTGCGAAGCCCTCCGTCGAACCCGGATCGGCCATTTCGACGTGGCCGACGCCGATCCGGAACGGGTGATCGGCCTGGACGAAGCGCTTTCGTTCTTGCCGGCGGTGGCGCTCGATGAGGAGCGGGCTCGTCTGGCCGCCCAGGGCGCGCCGGTGCCCGGGGCATCAGGCGAAGGCTACGTTCGGCTCACCGACTCCGAGGGTGTGATTGCGATCGCCGAGCCAGGCCGGCAACCCGGCGAGGTGAAGCCGATCGTGGTGCTGCGTTAGGCTGGCGCCGTGCGGCTCCGTGCTGATCGGCCGCTTCATCTTGCCCCGGCGACCGTCCTCGACTACCGCGAGTTGGCCCGGCGCAGGCTGCCGCGGCAACTGTTCGACTACATCGACGGAGGCGCCTACGAGGAGACGACCATGCGCGCCAACGTCGCCGACCTGGAGCGCCTGAAGCTGAGGCAGGTCGTGATGCGCGACGTGTCCAGCCGCGACCAGTCGGTGGATGTGCTGCGACAGCGGCTCCCGCTTCCTATCATCCTCGCCCCCATTGGGCTGGGAGGCATGTTCGCCCGGCGGGCCGAGGTGCAGGCCGTGCGAGCCGCCGGCCGGGCGGGGGTGCCGTTCGTGGAGTCGACGCTCTCGATCTGCAGCATCGAGGAGGTGGCCCGGGCGGCCTCGACACCGCCCTGGTTTCAGTTGTACGTGATGCGCGACCGTGGTTTCACCGAGGAGCTGATCGCGCGGGCGCGGGCGGTGGGTTCGCCGGTGCTCGTTTTGACGGTAGACCTGGCGGTCGTCGGGGCGCGCCACCGCGACACACGCAACGCGGTGGTCGGACAACCTCGGCCTTGGGCCAACATTCGCCGGGGGCTTGACCTCCTATCGCATCCGCGCTGGATCCGAGACGTAGGGATTGGGGGCAAGCCGCTGACGTTCGGGAACCTCGAGCGAGCGGTGCCGGACGCGAGTACGCCGGCGGCGTTCCGTGAGTGGGTCGATGCCCAGTTTGATCCCAGCGTGACCTGGAATGACATCGCCTGGGTGCGCGAGAACTGGGACGGTCCGCTTGTCGTCAAGGGCGTGCTCGATCCGCAGGATGCCCACCACGCGGTGGATGCGGGCGTCGACGGGATCGTGGTCTCAAACCACGGCGGGCGGCAACTCGACGCGGTCCCTTCGACCAGCCGGGCGCTCCCCAACGTCGTCGACGCGGTCGGCGATCGGGTCGAGGTGCTGGTCGACGGTGGCATCCGCACCGGACTCGACGTCGTGAAGATGGTCTCGCTCGGCGCCAGGGCCGTCCTGATCGGCCGGCCCTGGGCCTGGGCCGTCGCCGCCCGAGGCGAACGCGGCGTAGGGCACGTCCTAGAGGTCATGCGGGCCGACATCGACGTGGCGTTAGCCCTCACCGGCCACACGGCGTTCGGCGACCTCGACTCCTCGGCGCTGTTTGACCCCGGTTCGAAGAGCGCACGGTTGGAGAATGCGTGAACGGCGCCGAGGCCCTGATCCGCACGCTGCTGAGCGCCGGGGTGAACACTTGCTTCACGAATCCCGGCACCTCGGAGATGCACTTCGTCGCGGCTCTGGACAACGTGCCCGAGATGCGGGCCGTGCTGGCGCTGTTCGAGGGGGTGGCCACGGGTGCCGCCGACGGACACGCACGAATGACCGGAGTGCCGAGCGCCACCCTGCTTCACCTGGGTCCAGGGCTGGGCAACGGGCTCGCCAACCTCCACAACGCCCGAAGGGCGAAGGTCCCGATCGTCAACGTCGTCGGCGACCACGCCACCTACCACACGAAGTACGACGCACAGCTGCAGTCCGACATCGAGACCGTGGCGCGCAACGTGTCCGCCTGGGTCCGCACCTCGCAGAGCACGCAGGAGCTCACCGCCGATGCCGTGCAGGCGGTGGCCGCCGCGGTGGGGCCGCCGGGCCACGTGGCGACGCTGATCCTTCCTGCGGACGTCTCGTGGGGAGAGGGGGCCGAGCCAGCGTCGCCGCCCGCCCCACCCGCCCCGTCCAAAGCGTCCTCTGAAGTCCTCGAAGTCGTCGTCCAGGCGCTGCGCGGCGGCGAGCGCTCTGCTCTCCTGCTCGGCGGAAGGGCCATGCGCGAACACCCGCTCATGGCCGCGGGACGGATCGCGGCCGAGACCGGCGTCAAGCTCCTGGGAGAGACATTCCCCACTCGCCTAGAGCGAGGCGCTGGCCTCCCTCCTGTCGAGGGATTGGCATACATCCCCGAGCTGGCGTCGGTGCAGTTGAAGGGGCTGAAGCATCTGATCCTGGTGGACGCCAGGGCTCCGGTGTCGTTCTTCGCATACCCGGGCAAGAAGAGCTACCTAGTCCCAGACGGGTGTGAGGTGCACGAGCTGGCGGCGCCCGATGACGACGTGACTGGAAGCCTCGAGGCGCTGGTGGAGATCCTGGGGGCCCGAGCCCGGCAGCCCATGGTGCGGCAGCCGTCGAGGCCGGAGCGGCCGACCGGAGACCTGACGGCCGAAAAAGCCTGCCAGGCAATCGGGGCGCTCCTTCCGGAGCGGGCGATCATCTCAGACGAAGCGGTGACCTCCGGTCAGACGCTGGCTGGGATGACCGCCGGAGCGCCCCGACACGACCTGCTGACGATTACCGGGGGGGCGATCGGGCAGGGGCTGCCGGTGGCCACCGGGGCCGCGATCGCCTGTCCCGACCGGCCGGTGCTCGCGCTGGAGGGCGAGGGCTCCGCCATGTACACCATCCAGTCGCTGTGGACGATGGCGCGCGAGCAGCTGGATGTGACTGTGGTCATCTTCAACAACCGCTCCTACGCGATCTTGAACATGGAGCTCGAGCGGGTCGGAGCCCGCGCAGGGGGAGACCGGGCAAAAGCCCAGCTGGACCTCGGCCGTCCGGATCTGGGCTTCGTGCAGATCGCGCAGGGCTTCGGCGTCCCAGCGATTCGCGCCGAGAGCGCCGAGCAGTTCTCGACCCAGTTCGAGCGCGCGCTCGCCGAACCCGGCCCACACCTGATTGAGGCCCCGGTCCCGAGCATCCTTCCTGCCTGGCAGCTGCGAGCGATGCCGCACGCGCTGCGGGCGATCGACGCCCTTCCCCGCCCGGTGGCAGCGGCGCTCAAGCGTCGGCTCTACCCCTGAGCCCGGTCGGGGCAGGCGCTTCTCGCATAGCCTTCCGCGCTCACATGCAGATCACGACCCTTGCGCAAGTGCAGGAGCGGCCGAGGCGGGTGGCGGTTGGGGAATTCGACGGCGTGCACCTGGGTCACCGGGAGGTGATCCGCGGAAGCGACACGGTCCTCACGTTCGACCCCCACCCGCTCCAGGTCGTGCGGCCCGAGGCTGCCCCCAGGCTGCTCACCAGCCTCGACGTCAAGGCCGAGCTGATCGCCAGCCTGGGCGTGAAGGAGCTCGTCGTGCTCCAGTTCGATGAGCGATTCGCCCATCAGAGCCCGCAAGAATTCATTGATCAGGTGCTGGTTGGAACGCTTGACGCTACACGCGTGTCGGTAGGCGAGAACTTCCGCTTCGGCCACCGCGCCGCCGGGGATCCGGCGCTCCTGGAGGCCGACGGCAGGTTTGAGACGCGCGTGGTGCCTTTGGTCGAGGTCGACGGCGAGGTGGTCTCCTCGAGCCACATCCGCGGCTTGGTGCTGGCCGGGGAGGTCGAGCTTGCGGCCCGCTTTCTCGGCGCTCCCTTCCAGCTTCGGGGCGAGGTGGTGGTGGGGGACCGGCGGGGGCGGACGCTCGGCTTCCCCACCGCCAACGTCGTCCCCGACGAATCGCTCGTCTATCCAGGCCATGGCGTCTACGCCGCCCGCGCCGACGGATCCTGTGCGGCCGTCAGCGTCGGGGTCAGACCGACGTTTGGCACCGGCCGGGGAGTGCTGGTAGAGGCGTACCTGATCGACCGCGACGTCGAGCTGTATGGGCGCAAGCTGGGCGTGGAGTTCCTGCACCGATTGCGTGGCGAGCGCCGGTTCGATCCGATCGACGCGCTCGTGGCGCAGATGCACCGCGACGTCGAGGAGACCCGGCAGCTGTGCGGGGAGCGAAGGGGATAGCTGGGGCACTCCTGCTAGCCTCGGCCGCCGCATGACCGTCACCCAGGAACGCAAGCGACAGCTGGTCGAGCAGTTCGGCTCCGGAGTCAGCGACACCGGCAAGACCGAGGTGCAGATCGCGCTGCTCACCGAGCGAATCAACGCATTGACAGAGCATCTGCGCGCGCACAGCAAGGATCACCATTCGCGCCGTGGCCTGCTGATGCTCGTCGGCCGTCGCCGGCGGTTTCTCAACTACCTCCAGCGCACCGACCTCGAGCGCTATCGCGGCTTGCTGCGCGAGCTCGGCCTGCGCAGGTGAGTCCCTCCAGCGCTGACGCTCCCGCGGTCCAGGCCCGCGACTCGATTCTGCTCGCCGGCACCCCGGTTCCGGAGTTCACGCTCCGGCGCGAAGACGGCACCGCGTTCGGCCGTGCCGACCTCGAGAGGCGGACCACGGTGCTCGTTTTCTACCCGTTCGCCTTCAGCCCGGTGTGCACGGATCAGTTGAGCCTCTACCAGGAGTTGCTACCGGAGTTCGGGCAGCAGGGGGCCACGCTGTACGGCGTGTCCTGCGACGCCACCTGGTCTCAGAAGGCCTTTCGCGAGCGGCTGGGAGTGGCCATTGAGCAGCTGTCAGACTTCGAGCCCAAGGGCGCCGCCTGCAGGACGTTCGGCGTCTATCACCCTGGCGGCTTTCCGCAGCGGGCACTGATGATCGTCGGTCCGGACGTGAGGGTCAGGTGGAGCTACCAGGCGCACTCGCCGGCTGAGCTGCCCGGCGCGAACCTCATCTTCGACGGGCTCGCCGCTTGACATCAGGCTCTGGCGACCTCGGCTCCGCGCCCCTCCCGCCGCTCTGCACCGATGATCACGTCCGCGGTCCGGCCACCGGGTCGGCGGTGATCGAATATGCAGATTTCGAATGTCCCTTCTGTGCCGCGCTGCACCTGCGGCTGAAGGATCGGCCACTGCACGTGGCCTTCAGGCACTTCCCCGTGCGCTCGAGCCATCCCCGGGCATGGGCCGCGGCCTGCGCCGCCGAGGCGGCCGCGCTCCAGGGGAAGTTCTGGGAGATGCACGACTCGCTGTTTGGCGACCAGGGCCGGCTCGAGGACCCACATCTGTGGGCGCGCGCCGCCGCACTGGGCATCGACTTGGAGCGCTTCGATTCGGACCGGCGAAGCGATGCCGTCTCCGAGCGCGTCCGACGCGATTTCCAGGCTGGGGTGCGAGCCGGGGTGGTTACGACGCCGACGCTGTTCGCGGACGCCCAGATGCACGCCGGGCGGATCGACTCCGCCACCCTGGACGCGCTGGCACTCGCAGAGCGCACGGCCCGATAGGGGTCAGCCTGGCGCCCGGCCGCGCGCGGCCGGGCGCCAAGCCGACCGCGAACTGCCATCCCGATCCGCCCGCTACCATCATCAGCGTTCGGAACTAGAAACAAGAGAGACAAGCGCTCCGCCGACCGAAGGGCGGGGTGAAGAAGGGAAACTGAATATGTCTGACGCCGTTACGCGCGTGTCCGTCGAGATCGAGGGCAAGGAGATCTCGTTCGAGACCGGCAAGTTGGCCAAGCAGGCCTCCGGCGCCGTCGTCGTCCGCTCGGGCGACACGATGGTCCTCTGTACCGCCACCGCGGGCAACCTCCGCGACGTGGACTTCCTCCCGCTCACCGTCGACGTCGAGGAGCGGATGTACGCCGCCGGGAAGATCCCCGGCTCATTCTTCAAGCGCGAGGGACGCGCGGGCGAGAAGGCGACGCTGTCGGCGCGCCTGATCGACCGCCCGATCCGCCCGCTGTTCCCCAAGGGTTGGCGGTTCGAGACCCAGCTCGTGGCGATTCCGATCTCGGTCGACCACGTAAACCCCTACGACATCCTTGCGATGAACGGCGCATCTGCCGCGCTGATGGTCTCGAACATCCCGTTCCCGACCCCGGTCGGCGCGGTCCGGATCGGCAAGGTGGACGGCAACTTCGTCGTCAACCCGGCCGAGGACGACCTCGTCGACAACACGGACCTCGACCTGATCGTGGCCGGCACCGAGGAGGCGATCCTCATGGTGGAGGCGGGCGCGAGCGAGATCCCCGAGGCGGAGATCCTCGACGCGCTCGACATCGCCCACGCCGAGATCAAGAAGCTGTGCGCGCTCCAGCACGAGCTGCGCGAGAAGGCGGGCAAGCCCAAGCTCGAGGTGGAGGTCCCGCAGGTCGACGAGGCCCTGCTGGCCGAGATCAAGGCCTCGCACGGGGCCGCGCTCGACGAGGCCACGCAGGTCGAGGACAAGCTCGAGCGCCAGGACGCGAGCAAGGCCGTCGAAACCGCCGTGCTCGAGCAGTACGCGCCGGCGCCCGAGGGCGAGGCAACCGAGGACTCCGCGGCCCGGCGGGCCGCCGTCCAACTCGCCTTCGACGCGCTCGAGAAGTCGATCATCCGCGAGCGCATCGCGGTGCAGAAGAAGCGGCCCGACGGCCGCGGGGCGGACGAGATCCGCGACATCTCGATCGAGGTCGGGGTCGGCCCGCGCACGCACGGCTCGGCGCTGTTCACGCGCGGCCAGACGCAGGCGTTCAGCGTGGTCGCCCTCGGGACGCTTCGCGAGGAGATGCGCCTCGACACCCTCGGGCTACATCTTGGAGTCCAACGGCTCTAGCTCGATGGCCAGCGTGTGCGGCTCCTCGCTCAGCCTGATGGACGCCGGCGTCCCGATCAAGCGCCCGGTGGCCGGGATCGCGATGGGGCTGATCAAGGAGGGCCAGGACTACATCATCCTCACCGATATCGCCGGCGTCGAGGACCATCTCGGCGACATGGACTTCAAGGTCGCGGGCACTGAGCGCGGCATCACCGCGCTGCAGATGGACATCAAGATCACCGGAGTGACGTTCGAGGTCCTGCGCGACGCGCTCGGGCAGGCGAAGGTAGCCCGGGAATTCGTCCTGGGTCGGATGGCCGAGGCGAGACGATCCGCGCCCTGCAGGAGGAGTACGAAGCGCAGATCGACGTCTCCGACGAGGGCCAGGTGCTGGTCTACGCCTCCGACGGCGAGCGCGGCGATGCGCTGGTCGACCGGATCCGGGCCATGACCAAGGAGGTCGAGGTGGGCGACGAGTTCACCGGCAAGGTGGTCAAGACGACCGCGTTCGGGGCGTTCATCGAGCTCTCCAAGGGCACCGACGGTCTGCTGCACATCTCCAACATCTCGCCCGGGCAGCGCATAGGTTCGGTCGAGGAAGTGCTCAGCAGGGGCGATGAGCTGAGCGTGCGGGTGGTCGAGGTCGACCGCGAGCGCGGGAGGATCGGGCTGCGGCTGGCGAGCGATCCCGATGTCGCCGGCAAGAGCGTCGAGGAGCTGGCCACCGTCGGCTCCGGCGATCCTGGGCCCCCGCGGCGCGACCGGCGCGACGGGCGCCCCCGCGACGGCCGGGGCCGAGATCGCGAGCGGGACCGCAGCCGGGTCCGCGACCGCGACCCTGACCGGCCGCGGTCGTAAGTGCACCGTCTGACCACGCTCGACTCCGGCGTCCGGGTCGTGACCGAGGCCATGCCCTCGGTCCGCTCGGTCGCGCTCGGCCTGTGGATCGGCACGGGGTCGCGCGATGAGACCGATGCTCAGGCCGGGCTCTCGCACCTGCTGGAGCATCTGCTGTTCAAGGGATCGGCCAGGTACGAGTCGCTCGAGATCGACCAGCTCTTCGACGCGATGGGCGGCGAGCTGAACGCGGGCACGGGCAAGGAGACGACATCCGTCTACGCCCGCGTGATCGACGAGCACGTCCCCGACGCGTTCGATGTCCTGGCCGACATCGTGTTCCGCCCCGCCTTCAGGGAGATCGACTCCGAGCGCGCGGTGATCCTCGAGGAGATCGCGATGTACGAGGACGATCCCCAGGAAAAGGTGTTCGACGTCCTGGGCCATGCGGTGTTCGGCGATCACCCGCTGGGCCGGGCGATCATCGGGCGCGCCCAGGTGATCGCCCAGACGCCGCCCGTGGAGATCGCCGCGTTCCATGCGGCACGCTATGTGCCCGGCAACGTCGTGATCGCAGCCGCCGGGGCCGTCGAGCACGAGGCGCTGGTGGAGCTGGTGGCCGAGCGGGTGCCCGCTGAGAGCGGGGCGGCGGCTCGGAGCACGCCGCCGGCCCCGCCAAACGACGGCTCCGCCACGCGGCGGTTCGAGCGCAAGGACACCGAGCAGTACCACGTCTGCCTCGGGGGTCGCGGGCTCTCGCGCCACGACGACCGCCGGTTCGCGCTGCGGGTGCTCGATACGATCTTCGGCGGCACGTCGTCGTCCCGGCTGTTCCAAGAAGTGCGAGAGCGCCGGGGCCTGGCGTACGCCGTCTACTCGTTCGCGAACGCCTACCAGGACACAGGACAGGTCGGCCTGTACCTGGGGACCAGGACCGACAACCTGGCCGAAGCAATGGCCACTGTGGGAGCCGAGCTGCGCCGGCTGACTGAGGAGCCGGTCACCGACGAGGAGCTTCACCGGGCCAAGGAGAACCTCAGGGGACGGATCGTGCTGTCGCTGGAGTCGACCGGCGCCCGGATGAACCGTCTTGGCTCGGAGGTGCTCGCCGGCGGCCCGCTGCTGTCGCTGGACGAGGTGGTGGGGCGGATCGAGGCCGTCACGACCGAGGACCTGGCGCTCCTGGCGCGAGAGCTGTGGGTTCCCGAGAGGCTGTCGGCGGCCGGGATCGGCCCGGACGAGGGGCGGTTCGAGGAGGCGCTCAGGGCGCTCGCTCCGGCTGAGACCGCGCGGAGCGCGGTCGGTTAAGTGAGGTCGGAGGCCGGGCGGCAGGGTCAGACGGCGGGGCGGGAAGCCCCGCGGGGGTGCCTCGATTGATCAGGGTGGCCGTCGCCGGCGCGGCCGGACGGATGGGGGAGACCGCCTGCCGGGCCGTGAAGCAGGCGGAGGACCTCGAGCTTGTGGCCCGCGCCGATCCCGCCCTGGGGGCGTCGCTGGGTGAGGCGCTCGGTCAGGGAACGGAGGTGCTGGTCGACTTCACGGTTCCGTACAGCGCGGTGGCCAACGCCCATGAGGCCGTGGCGGCCGGCGTCCACGTCGTAATCGGAACCACCGGCTTCGATCCGGGGGAGCTAGACGATCTCCGCGGCGCGCCGGCGAACGTATTCATCGCACCGAACTTCGCCATCGGCGCCGTGCTGATGATGCAGTTCGCCCAGCAGGCGGCCAGGCACATGCCGAAAGCCGAGATCATCGAGCTCCATCACGACCGTAAGGTTGACCGGCCCAGCGGCACCGCAGCCCGGACAGCGGCGCTGATGAGTGAGGCAGCGCCAGCTATGCCGCGGCCCCCGATACATTCGGTCCGCCTGCCGGGCCTCGTGGCCCATCAGGAGGTGATCCTGGGCGCCCTCGAGCAGACGCTCACGATCAGGCACGACTCGTTCGGGCGCGAGTCGTTCATGCCCGGTGTGCTGCTGGCGGTGCGGCGGGTAGGGACGCTCGAGGACTCACCCCTCGTGGGGCTCGAGCACCTGCTGACATAGCCGACGTGCGCTGGGCGTAGCAAAACCCGCGAGGGTCGAGCGCCTTTTGGGTAGCACTCCACAACGAGGTTCTAGCCCACGTGCCGAGGGGCGACCTCTCTAGTGAACACTTGTTTATAAAATGGCCGCGCACGGCAATCACTAAAAGGCGGACATGCCCGAGCGAGGCGCCCCCCCGAACGTTCATCCGGTCCAGCGGCGAGTGCTACGCGCCCTAGAGGTGCTGAGCACGCCGCTCTTGCCTGGCGACTACCTGGAGATGATCAATCCCCTGTGGTCGACGCGCGAGCTAAAGGGGCGGATCGAGGAGGTCAGGCACGAGACCGCCGACGCGGCCACGGTGATGATCAAACCCGGATACAGCTGGCCCGGCCACAAGCCCGGCCAGTACGTCAGGATCGGCATCGACATAGACGGGGTGCGCCACTGGCGCGCCTACTCGCTGACCTCAGACCCGTACCGCGAGGACGGGCTGCTCAGCATCACCCCCAAGCGCGTCGAGGAAGGGCAGGTCTCGCCCTACCTGGTCGACAAGGCGCGGCCGGGGACGATCGTCTCGCTCAGCAAGATCGAGGGAGAGTTCGTGCTCCCAGATCCCCCGCCGCAGAAGCTCCTATTCATCAGCGCGGGCAGCGGAGTCACGCCGATCATGAGCATGCTGCGACACCTGGATCACTACGAGCAGATCCAGGACGTCGTCCTCTTGCACTCCGCGCGCCACACCGACGAGGTGATCTTCGGTCCCGAGCTGCGCGAGCTGGCGGACCGTCGCGAGGAATTCCGGCTGCACGAGCAGTTCACCCGCCAGGACGGCCGCATGGGCCCGAACGACCTCGAGCGCCTCTGCCCGGATTGGCGCGAGCGTCAGACCTACATCTCCGGGCCGAACGAGATGCTCGACGCTTTCAACGAGCTCTTCGATCGTGAGGCTGACTGCGAGCAGCTGCACATGGAGCGCTTTCAGCCCAAGCTGGGACTCGGCCAGCAGGGGGAGGGGGAGGGAGGCCCCATCAAGTTCCTGTTGTCGGAGTGCGAGACCGAGTCAGACGGCCACCAGCCGATCCTAGTGGCAGGCGAGGAGGCTGGGCTCGAGCTGCCCTTCGGCTGCCGGGAGGGGATCTGCCACACCTGCGTGGGCGAGCTTCGCTCCGGGCGGGTACGCGATCTGCGCACGGGCAAGGTCTATGGGCAGGAGGGCGAAGTGATACGGACGTGCATCAGCGCGCCCGAGGGACCGGTCGAGATAGAGCTCTAGCCAGAAACCCAAGAACCGAGGGAGGACCCAATGGCGAACCAGACCCAGGACGGCCACCGCACGAACGGAAACGTGGCGATCGAGGAACCGGAGAACCCGCTCCATCGGCTGACGTCGGAGCAGATCGAGGAGATCGGGCGGCAGTTCGACGAGCTCCACGAGCAGGTAAAGGCCGACCTCGGCGACCGCGACGCCCGGTACATCCGGTCGATGATCGCCCTCCAGCGCAGGCTGGCGCTGATTGGTCGCCTGGAGCTGATCGCGTCGCGGTGGCGGATCCCATGGGCCGTCGGGGCGGCCACGCTCGGGCTGGCGAAGATCTTCGAGAACATGGAGATCGGCCACAACGTCATGCACGGCCAGTGGGACTGGATGAACGATCCGGTGATCAACTCGAGGGCCTGGGACTGGGACACGGCCTCCACCGCGGAGGCGTGGCGCCACTCCCACAACTACATCCACCACACGTTCACGAACATCATCGGCAAGGACCGTGATCTGGGCTACGAGATCATGCGGATCGACCCGCAGCAGAACTGGAATCCGGTTTACGTACTGCAGCCGATCTACAACATCCTGCTGAGCTTCCTGTTCGAATGGGGGGTGGCGGTCCACGACCTCGATTTCGTCGCGATCAGGGCCGGCGAGAAGGACATGAAGCAGGTCCGCAAGGAGCTCAAGGGGATCGCCGGCAAGGCGCGCACCCAGATCACCAAGGACTACATCGCCTGGCCGCTGATCAGCGGCATCGCGATGACGCTGATCGAGCTGGGCCTGATCACGCTGAAGGCCCGCGCCAATGGCGGCGAACGGAACCCAGCGGTTCGGGCCACGCGCACGCTCCGTCGCTTCCGTCGCAAGCAGCGCGGACGACGGGAGGTCCTGCGCCAGCTGGTCGAGCGACGTTCGTTCCAAGAGCCGTTTCGGCGCACACTGACAGCCGACGTTGCGGCCAACATCATCCGCAATGTGTGGTCCTACGCGATCATCTTCTGCGGCCACTTCCCGGATCAGACGTACACGTTCACCGAAGGGGAGGTCAAGGACGAGACGCGCGGCGGCTGGTACGTGCGCCAGCTGACCGGAGCCGCCAACATAGACGGCGGGCCGCTGTTCCACGTCATGAGCGGAAATCTCGGCTACCAGGTGGAGCACCACCTGTTCCCCGACATGCCGAGCACCCGCTACGGGGAGATCGCGCCGAAGGTCCGAGAGATCTGTGAGCGCTATGACCTGCCCTACAACACCGGCCCGTTCAGCAAGCAGCTGGGGATGGTGCAGCGCACGATCCTGAGGCTGGCGTTTCCGGGCGGCAAGTCGCGGCCCAAGCCCGGGCCCTACCACGGTCCGCTGGTCAGGGGAAGCGGCGAGCACTCGCCCTCAGGAGTACCGGCAGTGTCGTAGTCAGCGGTGGCACATAGCCGTTGCGGAGGCATCGCCCCGGGCGCTATGTTTGCTTGGTGGCGTTCAAGAAGCACATCCTTGTGGTTGCGAACGTCACGGCGGCCTCCGATGAGCTGCTCGACACGCTCAAGGAGATCGCCGTCGGGCGTTCGGCCGATTTCACGCTGATCGTCCCGGCCACGCCGTTCGGGGGCGGGCGCGAGGCTGCCCACGAGGCCATGTCCGCCGCCTGCGAGCGCCTTCGCGTGGAGGGATTCGAGATCGATGGAAGCGTCGGCAATCCGGATCCGATCGTCGCCGTCATCGAGGCTTGGGATCCCAAGCGCTACGACGAGATCGTCGTCTCCACGCTGCCGATGCGCTTCTCGAAGTGGTTGCACGCCGGCCTTCCCGAGCGAATCGAGAAGCTCACCGGAGCACCGGTCACACACGTGATATCCCAGCCGACCAGGACCATGGTCGAGGTGGAGCCGGTGCCGGCGCACGAGAAGAGCGCCATGGGCCCCCTGTCGGTGCTCGGCTGGGGCGGGCATAAACAGCCCGAGTAGACCGAGCCCGGATCCTCGGGCGTCCCTTAGCCCTGCGATAATCGCGGCGATGAACCTGGGCGCGATCCTGACGGCGATGGTGACGCCGTTCGGCCCCGACGGGCGCGTCGACGAGGAGGCAGCCGTGCGGCTGATGAACCATCTCGCCGACCACGGATCGGATGGACTCGTGATCTGCGGCACGACGGGCGAGGTATCGACGCTGTCCGATTCCGAGCAGCTGGGGCTGATCGAGCTGGCGGTGCGGGAGATGAGCGGTCGCTGCACGATCGTGGCCGGCGTCGGGTCCAACGACACACGCCACGCGGTCGGCTTGACTGAACACGCCACCGAGCTCCGTCCCGACGCCCTTCTGTCCGTCAACCCTTACTACAACAAGCCGTCGCGTCGGGGCATCGTCCGGCATTACCAGGAGATCGACCGCGCCACCGATCTCCCGATTCTCCTCTACAACATTCCCCAGCGAACGGCGTCCAATCTGGACAACGAGCTCCTGGCCGAGCTGGCCCAGCTCGAGCACATCGCCGGTGTCAAGCAGGCCAATCCCGAGAGCCTGCAGAAGATCGACGGCCTTCAGATCTACGCCGGCAACGACGACCTGCTCGCTGACGTCCTCGACATGGGCGAGCCCGGCGGGGTGCTCGTCGCCAGCCACCTGTTCGGGGAGGACATGCATCGCATGGTGGACGAGCCCGCGCGGCGCAGGGAGATCGACGCCTCGCTCAAGGACGCCTACACCGACCTCGCCGTTGCGCCGCTGGCCTGCACCGTGAAGGCGGCGCTGAAGCTGGTGGGACTCGATGTCGGTCCACCGCGGCTGCCGTACATCGAGCTCGACGCAGACGAGCTCGCACCGGTGCGCGAGATGCTCGAGCGCCACGGGCTGCTTCAGACGACGACCGCGTGAGAAGCGGTTTCAGAGCTCCAGCGTGACCGACGCCCTCAGGGTCCTGCCGCTCGGCGGTCTGGGCGAAATCGGCAAGAACATGACCGTCATCGAGTACGGCGGCCGGATCGTCGTGGTCGATACCGGGCTGCGGTTCCCGACCACGGATATGCTGGGTATTGACCTTGTGCTGCCCGACTTCGCCTACCTCCGCGAGCGAGCCGAGGACATCGAGGCGATCGTCATAACCCACGGTCATGAGGACCACCTGGGGGCTCTGCCCTGGGTTCTGCGCGCGGTCTCAGAGGAACGTCAGCCACCCGTCTACGCCGGACGCCTGACGATCGCCATGGCCCGCTCGAAGCTCGACGAGCACCGGCTCCGGGACGCCTCGCTGGCGGATCTGCCCCCGGGGGAAGAGCTGCAAGCGGGGCCGTTTTCGATCGAGATGGTGCACATGACCCACTCCATCCCCGACTCCTGCGCGGTTGCGGTCACCACGGATCTGGGCACGGTTTTGGTGACCGGCGACTACAAGTTCGACCAGACTCCCGTAGACGGTCCCCCTGCGGACGTCTCGCGCCTGGCGGAGCTGGGACGGTCAGGGATTCTGCTTCTTTGCGGCGACTCCACGAATGCCGACCGGCCGGGCTTTTCGCCCTCTGAGCGCGAGGTCGGCCCGCAGCTCGAGGAGGTGTTCACCCACGCCGATGGGCGGATCATCGTGACCAGCTTTGCGTCGAACATCCACCGCGTCCAGCAGGTCATCGACGCCGCCGCCGCGCTGTCTCGCAAGGTGTCGCTCGTCGGACGCTCGATGCGAAAGAACGTCAACATCGGCCGCTCGCTCGGTCACATCGAGATTCCCGAAGGCCTGTTGGTGCCGCCGCACGAGGTGGAGGACTGGCCGGACCACAAGCTGGTCGTCATCTCCACTGGCTCCCAGGGGGAGCCACTGTCTGCGCTCAGGCGAATGGCATACAACGACCACCCGGCGATCCAGCTGCGCGACGGCGACACTGTCGTTTTCTCGGCCACGCCGATCCCCGGCAACGAGGGAGCGGTGGGGGAGACCGTCGACCGCCTCTTCCAGATCGGATGCCGCGTCATCACCACCCGCGAGGCGCCGATTCACGCCTCCGGCCATGGTTACCAGGAGGAGCTCAAGCTGATGCTCAACCTGGTCCGCCCACGCTACGTGATGCCGGTCCACGGCGATCACAAGCGCATGCACCTCCACGCCCAGCTGGCGGACGCGGTCGGAATCGATCCCGATCGGGTGTTTCTCGCTCAGAACGGGCTGCCGGTCGAGCTCGACTCCGGCGGCGCGAGGTTCGGGGAGCTCGAGCACTCGGGGATGATCTTCGTCGACGGCGTCGACATCGGCGATCCGGCCGACGCGGCGCTGCGCGACCGGCGGACCCTGTCGGCCGACGGGATCTTCATCGTCGTGGCCACCGTCTCGGTGCAGACCGGCGAGTCCGTGGTCCCGCCGGAGGTGATCTTCCGTGGCGTTCCGTTCATCGAGCTGGCGGACGAGCTCCTGGCCGAGATCCGCGAGGAGGTGGAGCGCTCGCTGTCCAAGTCAGCTCGCGACGGCGTGCGCGAGATCGACCTCCTCCAAGAGGAGCTTCACGATCACCTAGCGGCATTCGTCTACGACCGCCTCCGGCGGCGGCCGATGGTGCTGCCGGTGGTCGTCGAGGTCTAGGGTCAGGGGCCTTTACCGGCTGACGCCATTCGGATACTCTGCGCCTTGGGGAATCGCATTGCGTTGCGTAAAGGGGATTTGGGGCAGTGCTAACCGCCGGCGGGCGCTGGTTGGGGCCAGTCTGATCGCGGTCTGTTTGGGGGCCATCGCGGTCGTGTCGATCGCCGGTGCCGCCACGACCCGCAGCAAGCCCAGACAGGTATGCAAGACCGTCACGGCGCGCGTCGGCACGAATCGCACCGGGAAGCGAACCCGTCGGATCCACTTCTGCGTCAGGAGCGCTCCGGTCGGGTCCCGGCGACTCGCGGTTCATCGTGGTGGCGGCGGCGGCATTGCTCCATTGATCTCGCATGCGGATGTGGGAGACCTCGCATCGGCGCCGGGTCTGATCCGCAACCGGTTTCATCGGCTCACGAAGGCCCCTGCGTTGCGGTCGATCGTGGGCGTGGCCGCGCCGACCGGCGCTACCAACGCCCCACCGCCGAGCGGTCCGCTCGACGTCAACATCGGCTCCTCGGATGTGATCCCGATCTCGGCCACCCCGGAGCGACCACCGGACACGTTCGCGGCCGGCGAGCCGAGCGTCGCCGACGCCGGCAGGGTCGTGATGTACACGTTCAACTGGGATGCCGTGTACTCAACCGACGGCGGGCAGACGTGGACCGAGGTGGACCCACACAAGATCTTCCCCGCCGACCATGGCGGCTTCGGCTGCGATCAGGTCGTCCAGTACGACCCGAAGACCAAGGTATTCATCTGGGTGCTCCAATACCACTGCTTCCTCGGCGCCGACGTGGAAAGGGTCGCCTGGACCAGCGCGTCGAATCTCGCGGCGCACGGCGCAGACGCGTGGAAGACGGCCCCGCACGTCGACCTCGATCCCACGGCGATCGCCGGCAACAACACGTATCTCGACCAGCCACGCCTTGGGTTCACGCCGAAATTCCTCTACATCAGCCTCAACCAGGGGACGATGAGCGTCGACAGCTCGGGCAACCCAACAAAGGACAACGGGCTAAAGCACGGCGTAGTCGTCCGGATTCCTCGCAGCGCATTTGCCAGCACATCTAGCTCGCTCCCATACGGCTACGCGCTGCTGGATACGACCTCGATGCGCGTCGCTCAGAACGTCCGGGGATCGACGGAGTACTTCGTGGGGCACAACGGCGACGGTCAGCTCCGCATAGCCTGGATCGACGATAGCTCCAACTTCATCGACGACCAGGTCGTGAATTCCCCGACGATCGCCACCAAGGACTGGTCGGCGACCACCCCGGGCGGTGACAACATGCTCGATCGCCAGTCCTCGAGCCAGGGCTCCGCGGTCACCGGCGTCACCCAAGGGGGGGACGGCACTGTCTGGGCGGCCTGGTCCGAGGGCCGCCAGCTGGCCAACGGCACTCATCAGTACGCGCAGCCGCACGTGGCGTTTGCCGAGCTTCAGCAGTTCGCCGGGCACTCGGGATTCGCGCTCGTGCAACAGCGCGAGTACGTGAACCCCAGCTTCGCGTACGCGCTTCCGGATCTCGCGACCGACGCCAGCGGCGAGGTCGCGTTCGACGTGTACTGGGGCGGCGGCGGTCGCTACTACGCAAACCACGCCGTCGGGTTCATCGTTCCGCGCGACCATCGCATCAATGCATTCGAGCCCGTGGCCGACCAGCTCTCGAGCTCCGACAGTCGAGACGCTGGAGCCCCGTTTTTTGATTATGAGACTGTGCGACCGTTGCCGAACAGCGACTGCCTGGCCGCCGCGGGCATCGTCAATCGCAAGGACAACACCAACGGGGAGGTCGGCTATCCGGTGTTCACGGTCTTCTCGCGGCCCGGCGTGCGGTGCCTGCCGCGCTTCGTCAACGTGCCCATCGTGGGCCTCCCGACAGCCAACGCGCGCTAATCAGGCGACGGAGTCACCATGAGTGCTACGGTCCGCGTCCCGCGGGCAAGCCCGGAGACTGGATGGTTCTCCGGGGCGGGGCCTGTGGACAACACCAACGTTCGATTGCGTCGAGTAATCCGCTTCTGATCGAGTGCTGCCGCTGGCCGCAGCGATAGCCCTGGTCCTATCTGTTTCGCTCGTGCTCGGCACAGCGATCCTGACGCTGAGCGGGATCGAGCATCGCGGCCCGCTTGCCGCTCCGGTGGGGTTCGCCGCTCTGCTGGTGCTTGCCGGGCTCTGCATACACCTGCCGGGGCGGGCCGCGACCTGCGCAGTGATCGTCGCCGTCGTGGTGCTGGCTTCGCTGGTGTATATCGCGCATGCGGCCGGACGCTCACCTTTTCCGCTCTGGACGGTCGCGGTTGCCGCTGCAGCGGTGCTGGTTGCGCTGATCCCGTTCGCGGCGGCCGGCCACGTCGGTCTGCTGGGCGTCGGTACCAACGACGACATGTCCGAGCATCTGTTGGCTGCTTGGGCATTGCAGGGCCACGCGCCGATCAACTCGGGCAGCTTGATCGGATCTGGATATCCGATCGGGCCGCACGCCATTGCTGCCGCCATCTCGAAACCGGCATCTCGCTCGAGCGCGCATTCACTGGCTTGATCGTGGCGGTGCCGGCGCTGCTGGCATTGGCTGCCGCAGCCGCGATCCCGGGCGCTTCTCGGGTGGGGCGATCGATCGTTGCGGTGGCGGTGGGCTTGTGTTATCTGCAGGCTGCCTTCCTTGTCCAGGCCTCGTTTAAGGAAACGACGGAGTCACTGATCTTGGTCGCGTCGGTGGCGGCGCTATACCAAGCCGGGCGAGGCCAGAATGGCCGTCGTTTGCGTCTGTTGCCGCTGGCAGTCCTTGGAGCCGGCAGCGTCTACGTCAACAGCTATCTCGGTGTGCTGTGGCCCGCGGGAACCCTCCTGGTGTGGTCCGTCGCGATGATGGCGATCGACCGGATGAGTGGGCGGGAGCTCCGGATGCAGCTACGAGCGCTTTCGATGCCCGTTGCACTCGGCGGCCTTGTCTTCTTGATTCTCACGCTCCCCGAGCTGGCGCGAATGATCACCTTCTCGCACTCGGCGTACAACCATGAGGGAGCGACGGTGTTCGGCAATCTGCTGCACCGGTTATCGCCGCTGGAGTCACTCGGGATCTGGCCCAGGCTGGACTTCCGCTTTGGCCTTCCGCTGGGCTCGGCTGCCGGGATCTTGGCAATCGTGGCTGTGCCGGTCCTGATTGTGGCCACCTTCCGCAGCGTGGCTCGGCGAGAGCTGGCGCTGCCCTGCGCTCTGGTCACCGCGTGGCTCCTGTTCGCGGTCACGACCGGTCGAAGTCCGTACACCGCAGCGAAGGCGCTGGTCATCGGCGCGCCGCTCGCGACGCTGATGCTCGGACGCGAGCTGCTTGTCCTATGGCAGGCCTCGCCGCGGATGAAATCTCCGGCCGTACTCTTCGCAGGCCTCATTAGCGTGCTTCTTGCCGCTGGCGCCTATTCCTCGCTGGAGGTTCTGCGAGATGGCCCGGTCGGGCCCGCGTCACATCCTGATCAGTTGGCGAGCCTGAAGCGCACGATTGGACGCGACTCGACTTTGTTCCTGGGAGCGGACGACTATGTCCAATGGGAGTTGCGCGGAGCGGACGTGGCAACGCCGCCACAGCCGCTCTATACGAGAGCGGTAGTGCCGCTCCGAAGGACGAAGGCGCAGCCTGATCCCCCAGACGGTCCCTCCACCTCGGCAGCGACTCGGGACCGGCTGGCCGGGGTTGGCGTTCCGTTCGACTTCGACTCGGTTCCCACGGTCTGGTTGGACCGCTTCACGTACGCGATCCGTCCGCGGTCGGGTTACCTGAACCCGGCACCGTCGAATTGGAAGCTGGTTCGAACCACGACTTCATACGAGTTGTGGAAACGGTCTGGTCGCACGGACCGGTACCTGACGCTCGACGAGGCTGCCAACCCGGGCGCGCCTCTCAGCTGTGCGACGCCGGCAGAACGGGCGATCGCAGACAAACGTGGCGTTGCAATGACCGAGCCCCCGCCCGTTGTGGGAGTGCGGTCAGCTTGGAGGGGAGCGGTCGGTTACGCCGGACGCTCAGCGCAGCAGACCCTGGATCTTGGCGCAGGTAGCTGGGCGATCTCCCTGCAGTACGACAGCGTGGTCCCGATCTCCTTAACGGCCGCCGGACTCCGCGCTGTCCTCCCACCGACCCTCGAGCCGCTTGCTCCCGACTGGTATGTGGGGACGCTCGACCTGGTCCGAGCGGCGCGGGTTCAAATCACCGTCACGTATCACTCACCCCCGCTCGCCGCCCGTGTGCTGGGAGCGCTTGGGTTGACCCGCGCCCCGGCGCCCACCGGCCTCTCGCCACTCGGTCGAGTCACGGCGAGCAGGCCATCATGGGCGCACCGTCTGATTCCACTTTCGCAGGCGTGCGGCCGCTACGTTGACTGGTATCTAGTCGCTTGACGCTCTACCCGGCTCGCTCAGCCGACGTCAGGCCGCGCCGCGCGAACGCGGCGAATATCGCCGCGGCGGCCGCCAAGGCCACGAACGCGATTGCCACCTTCACGGGGGACCCGGCCAGCAGGCCGCGGCCGGCTTCCAGCACGGCAGTCACCGGGTTGGCGCTGGCCACGGCGTGGATCCAGCCAGTGAGGAGCTTGAGGGGGACGTATACGGGGGCCAGGAACAACAGCACGAACACGGGCATCTGGATGAGGGCCCCGGCCTGTTCGGTTCGCAGGAACATCGCCAGTCCGCAGCCCCACAGCGCGGCCACGAGGTTCAGGATTACCCCCAAGCCGATCAGCCCCGTCAGCTGGACGCCGTTGCCGTCGACGTTCATGCCCCCGATCAGCGCGGCGACGGTCACGATCGTGCCGGTGAGCGCCCAGCGCAACAGTGCGCCGATCGTGTAACCGGCGATGATCCCGCTGCGGCGCGGCGCGCTCAAAAGCAGCCGCCGGGCGAAGCCCGAGTCGAAATCGCGCGCCACCGCAAAGCCAGTGAACACTCCGCCGAAGGCCGCGGACTGCAGGAACACGAACACGAACTGGAACGCTGTGTATCCCGGCTTGTAGCTGAAGTTCGGCACGTCGGCGATCCGCGAGAGTCCCCCGGCGAAGGCGATCAGGAAGAACAGCGGGAAGATGATCGAGGGCAGCAGGATCGCGGGGTTGACGATCGTGTTGTGGATCGAGCGCCAGGCCACGCCGCGGGTGATGTACGCGAACCTACGCAGCTCGTCGAGGATGCCGGTCATCGTCTGGCCAGCCTGGTCCTCATCGACCGCTGCGAGAGCCCCAGTGCGACCGCCAGAATCGCGATCGAGAACCCGAGTCCGAGCGCCAGGGCCTCTGCGTCCCAGCCCGTGATAACCAGGCTGCGCAGGCCCTCGATCAGGTAGGAGACGGGGTTGTAGGTGGCGATGTCGCGAAACCAGTCTGCCTTGATCAGGTTGCGAGGCAAGCTCGACGAGCTCAAGAACAGCGTCACGAACAGCAGCGGGAAGATGCCCTGAACGGCCTCGCCGGTGCCGAAGCGGAGCGCCAGCAGCGCCCCCAAGCTGGCGAAGGCGAACGAGATCAGAATGGAGAGAACGAGCAGCACGAGCGCTCCGCCAACGCCGCTTGACAGCGTCACGCCGGCGGCCAGGCCCACGAGCAGGTAGACGATGGCCTGGATGATCCCGATCACGAGCGCCCCGCCCAGCTGGCCCACCAGCAGCGCCTCGCCACGCAGCGGCGTGAGCGCCAAGCGGTTGAGGAATCCGCTCTCGATGTCGCGCGCCAGATCGACGCCCGCGCTGATCGACACGAACATTGCGCCCTGGACGAACGTCATCGCGATCAGGAAGTCGCGGTAGTTGTCGGTCGGGAAGCGCGGGATCCGGGTCGCCGGGCTGAGCGCCGACCCGTTGATGGCAAACAGGATCAACGGGAAGACCATGGGAAACACGAGCAGCGCGCGCTGGCGCAGCGTGCGGACTATGGCCCGGCGTGCGAGGGCGGCCGTCTGCTCTACGAGCGTTGCCCTCGGCGCCGAGGGCCTTGTGCTCGGACCCCGGAGGGTCAGCTCAACGGCCACGTCGCCTCCGCCTACGACGGGTCTGTGCGGGGGCCTCCGCAGGCGCGCCGTCCCCTGATCCCTCGAGCTTGCGACCGGTCTTGGCCAGGAACACGTCGTCGAGAGAGGGCTGGTGCAGCTGTAGCGTCTCCACTCGGAGCTCCGCCTGATCGAGTAGCCGGACGATCTCCGCCAGCTGGGCTTCGCCGCCGGGGAGCTGCACGGTGATGCTGCCGCGGCCGTTGCGGCGCATCTCGCCGAAGCGCGCGAGGAGCTCGGCCAGCCGCTCGCCCACGTCCGGGTCGGCTGGAGTTACCTCGACAGTGGGGCTCCCGATCTCGGCCTTCAGCTGGCCGGGGGTTCCCTCGGCCACGATCCGGCCGTGGTCGATGATGCCGATCCGATCGGCCAGTGCGTCGGCCTCCTCGAGGTACTGGGTCGTAAGGAAGACGGTGATCCCCTCCTGATGGGCCAGCCGCTCCACCTACTCCCACAGCGCCGCGCGGCTTTGTAGGTCAAGACCAGTTGTGGGCTCGTCGAGGAACAGGATCCGCGGGGAATGGACGAGCGCCAGCGCCAGATCCAAGCGGCGCTTCATCCCGCCCGAGTAGCCGCCCACCCGCCGGTCCGCGGCCTCGGTCAACCCGACGCGCGCCAGCAGCTCGGCAGAGCGCTTGCGGCGCTGTTCTGAGGGCAAGCCTTGCAGCGTCGACTGTAGAAGCAGGTGCTCGCGGCCGGTGAGGATGGCGTCCAGCGCCGCCTCCTGGAGCGCGGCGCCGATCGTCGCCCGTACCTGAGCGCCCTGCCGGACCACGTCGTAGCCGGCAACGCTCGCCCGGCCGCTGGTGGGTGGCAGCAGCGTGGTGAGCACCAGCACGGTTGTCGATTTTCCGGCGCCGTTGGGACCGAGGAATCCGTAGATCTCGCCAGGGGAGACGGTCAGATCGATTCCATCGACGGCCCGCGGTCCCTTGCGAAACTCGCGGACGAGCTGCTCGACCTCGATCGCCGCTTCGTGATTCATAGATCGGACAGTAGCAAATGATCCGTGGACCCAATGATCGGTGCAGCCAACATAACCGCGTCCGTGGTGCCGCAGGGGCGTCCGAGTGGGGCTAGGCGGTCTGGACGCCAGCCGTCGAGCGCTCGCGGCGTGACCGAGTCCGCGTCGCCCGGAGCGCCGCATACCCGCAGAGAGCCACGACGAAGCACGTGATCGCCCCCAGACCCAGGCCCGCACGGGCGCCGAACAGCTCCATTACTCCGCCGACGATCGGGCCGCCTATCGGCGTCGATCCCTGGAACGCGACGAACCACAGAGACATCACGCGCCCCCGCATGGCCGGCGCGGCGTTCAGCTGGAGAGTGGAGTTGCCGGTGGCCATGAAGGAGATGCTCGCCCCGCCGGCCAGCCCCAGCGCGAACAGCTCGAATGACAGGCTGGGCGCCAGTGCGGCCATGGCCATGGCCAGTCCGAAAGCGCTTGCCGCGAACACAAGGGGGCGGGTGCCGGTCTTACCGCGGGCGGCGACCAGCAGTCCGCCCACGACGGCGCCGATGCCCATCGCCGCAGTCATGAAGCCGAAGCCCGTCGCGCCGGCGTGCAGTCCCCGGCTGGCCATAACCGGAAGCGAGACCTGGAACTCGTAGGTGAGACAGCCAACGGCCGCCATCATCAAGAGCGGAACGGCGAGAGCCGGAGTCGAGCGCACGTATCGCAGCCCTTCGCGCAGCTGGCCGCGTGCGCGAGGGGCGGGGGGAGTGGGGTTGAGGGCCCCTTGGTCCATCGTTGCCAGCGAGCCGATCACAGCTACGAAGCTGCCGGCGTTGATCAGAAAACACACGCCGTCGCCGACGGTCGCGATCAGCAGTCCAGCGACCGCCGGTCCGACGGCGCGGGCCACGTTGACCAGCACCGAGTTGAGGCTGACCGCATTGCGCAGGTGATCGGGGCCGACCATCTCCAGCATGAACGACTGGCGTGCCGGGTTCTCGAACGCGTTGTTGAGGCCCAAGAGCGCCGCGAGCAGTCCGATCTGCCACACGCGAACCAGCCCCGTGACGGTTAGCAGACCGAGGACGAGCGCCTGGATGCCCATGGCGCTCTGGAGCGCGATCATCAGCTTGCGCTTGTCGAGCCGATCGGCGATCACACCTCCATAGGGGGCGAGCAGCAGTACGGGCAGCGTCTGAAGCGCGACCACCGCCCCTAGGGCCGCGCCGGAGTGGGTCAGGCTCAGGACCAGCCACGACTGAGCCGTCATCTGCATCCAGGTCCCGATCAGCGATACGGCCTGGTCCTGGTCGTCATCCGAGAGCGCACCCAATGCGAGGCTGACAGCGTCGGTCCGCTCGCGGCGGATGCGCTCTGCCAGCCGCTTGCCGGATAGGGTGGTATTCACCCAAACGGCGCGGCGGTCTCCCGCGTCGCTGTCACGCTCGAGCAGGCCGGCCTCGACCAGCTCGGCGATGACTCTCGAGAGCATCGTTGGGTTGATGCCCTCCGATTCCGCGAGCTCCGCCAACCGCATCGGTCCTCGTCGTGCGACCGTCTGTAGAACGGCGCTTCGAGTCGGCGTCAGCCCGGCGGCCAGGGCCGCCTTGGTGGGGCGCAGCCGCCGCGACAGCCGGGCGATCGCCACCCGAAGACGCGGCGCGGTATCAAAGTCGAGAGCTGATGCTGGGCTTGGCAGAGGTTGCTGTTCCATAAAGCACTTGCTTGCTGGCAAGCATTATTTTAGCGAACGCGCAAAGGCACCGTGCCCACGGCCGGGGAGGCGTACACCACGTCTGGTGCGAAAGGTCCTTCGGTCTTATGCCGAAGTCCGGTCGCGCCGGGCGGCCGCGGGGGGCTCCGCCGTGACGTCCGCCGGAAGCCGGATCACGATCCGGGTGCCGCTGCCGACCTCGGGCCTTTCGAGCTGGACATCGCCGCCGTGGGACTCGACGACGGCCCTCACGATCGCCAGCCCCAACCCCGAGCCGCGACGGCCGTCGCGGGCACCGCGAACGAATCGTTCAAATACCCGTCGCTCCAGTTCCGGCGGGATGCCGGGGCCGTCGTCCTCGACCGTCAGCACGGCCATCCCATCGAGCGCGGCGGTCGATGCTCGGATGCGGGTGCCCGGAGGCGTGTGCCGGATCGCGTTCTCGAGCAGATTCAGCGTCAGCCGGTGCAGATCGTCCCGAGCGCCGGAGACGACCGCCGGCTCGGCCTCGACCGTGAGCTCGTGGCCCTCCGCCACCGGCTCGAGCTCGCCGGCGGCCTCAACGAGCACGGCCGCCAGGTCCGTTGGCCTTCGTGGCTGGGTCCGCTCGGCATCGGCTCGGGCCAGCAGCAACAGGTCACCGACCAGACGGCGCATGCGGCGGGTCGAGCGAAGGGCGGCGTGCGCGGTGTCGGCTTGCTCTCCGGCGAGCTCCTCGCTCAGCAGCTCGAGATTGGCGAGGACACTGGTCAGCGGGGTGCGCAGCTCGTGCGAGGCGTCGGCAATGAACTCCCGCTGGCGAATGAGCATTGCCTCCGTCTCGCTTCTGGAGGCATCGAGCGCGGCGAGCATGCCATCGAGCGTGCGGGCCAGTTCGGCCACCTCGTCCTCGGCCTCCGGAAACGGCAGCCGACGGCTCGGGTCGCGCGTCCGTTCGATCTCGCCAGCCACGTCCGTCAGCTCGGCGATCGGCCGCATCGCGCGTCGCGCCACGTAGAGGCCGGCGAGGAGCGCCAGGACCGCGCCACCGAGCACCCCCAGCAGCAGCAGGAAGCGCACCATTGGTGCCCCTCTGCGTGCAGAGCGTCGTGGCCGTGCCGACGTCGTACACCCGGATCTGGGCGTCCTCGGCGCTGTAGGCTCGGATCACGTTCGCGTTGCACTTCGGCCCCAGCGGCTCCGCCGTCAGCAGCGCTCGCTCGCTCGCCAGCTGGTTGGCGACCTTGCGAACGTCGTTGTTGAACTGGTTGCGGACCTGGTTCGCCGTGAACAGCGCGACGATCACGGCGAAAGCGGCCAGGATCACGAACGTCAGCGCCGCCGAGCCGCCGGCGAGGCGCCAGCGGACGGGTACCGACCTATACGCGGAGAACGTAGCCTGCGCCGCGGATCGTATGTAGGAGCCGAGGCTCTCCACCCGCTTCAAGCTTCCTCCGTAGGTTGGAGACAAACACCTCAATTGTGTTTGTCATCGAGAATGGGTCATAGCCCCAGACTTCGTCGAGCAGCCGCTGACGCGAGATCACGATCCGCTCGTTGCGCATCAGGTACTCCAGCAACTCGAATTCCCTCTGCGTCAACTCCATCCGGCGACCGCCCCTCATGACCTCATGGGTGTCGGGATTGAGCTTCAGGTCCCCCACGGTCAACGTCGCCTGGCCGCGGGGTGGACGACGGCGCAGCAGGGCCCTGAGCCGCGCCAACAATTCCTGGCGCTCGAATGGCTTGACCAGGTAGTCGTCGGCACCGGCATCGAGGCCCTCGACGCGCGACTCCACGGCGTCGCGAGCGGTGAGCACCAGAATCGGGACGTCGTCGGTCTCGCGCAGCGTCCTCGCCACCTCGATCCCGTCGAGTCGCGGAAGCCCGAGATCGAGGATCACCAGATCCGGCAGGAACGCGTGGGCCAGATCCAGCGCGCTCACCCCGTCGCCGGCGATCTTGACCTCGTAGCCCTCCATTCGGAGCGACCGCTGGAGCACATGTGCGATCGCGTCGTCATCTTCGACGACCAACACGCGGGGCGGGCGCTCGTAATCGACCATTGCTCCCGCAGATGGTAGGACCGGGGCACACCGGCGCGGCAGGATCTTTAGTGCCGCTTGATACGCGGCAGGAGCCGGCGTTTGCCCGTCGAAGCAACCTCGCACTACATGGCAAAACGTGCGAGAAAGAAGCGGCCGCCCAAGCGCGCCCAGCGCTCCCTGCTCGCACCCCGGAAGCCGAGGCTCCCGAGCCTGAAGCTCGAGCCACACCACCTGGACATCGTCGCCCTCGGGCTTATCGCCTGCGGCCTCTTCCTGGCGGGGGTGGCGTATCTGCACTGGAGCGGGGGAGCGCTGGGCTCGGCGGTAGTGCTGGCCTTGCGATTTGTGCTCGGGGCCCTCGGCTACGCCGTCCCGGCCGCGTTGCTCGTGGGCGGCGGTCTAATCCTCGCGCGCGAGCTGAGGCCTCCCGGCCGCCCAATGCGCACCGGCAGCCTGTGCCTGACGGCGGCCATCACGCTCGCGCTGGCCGCGGGGATCGTCGGGCCGGGTATCGCCCACGGCCACGCCTTCTGGCACCCGCGCGCGTTCGAGGCCCGCGGGGGGATCGTGGGTCAGGCCGAGCTCTGGCTGGCCTCCCACCTGATCTCAACCCTGGGTGCCCAGATCCTCGCCGTGTTCCTGCTGACCGCCGGGCTGATCCTCGTCTCCGGAGCGACGCTAGCCGGCTTCATCCGGGCTACCGGCACGGGAGTCACCCACACGAGCCGAGCGCTCTGGCGCTCAACCGAGCAGCGTCGCCGCAGCCTTTCTCCCACGGGCGATCCTCGCGTGGAGGGTGCCGATTCATCGAGCGCGTCGGCAATGCCGGCGGCGGCCGCGTTCGAGTCGGTCATGCCTCCCGACCCCGATACCGCGGAGCTCGTGGTCCGCGCCACCCACGTGGAGGCGCCTCCGATCGACGGCGAGCCCGACGTTCCGGCGGGCTCCGGGCACGATCTTTCGCAGCCTGAGCGCGAGGTCTCGGAGCCTTCGCCTAATGGCGAGATTCCGGGTCCGCAGGACCCGGAACTCGCGACCGTTACCCCACAGGGTCGCTACCGGGCGTCCATCACAGACGACCCGGAGTTCGAATGGAGGGTGCCGTCGCCGCGGTTCCTGACCCGCTCGACTGGCGACAGCGCCAAACCGGACACCGCCGGCCAGGAGAAAGTGGCGGATACCCTGTTGGAGACGCTTGGGCACTTTGGGATCGAGGCCCACGTCATCGGGCGGGTGACGGGGCCGCACATCACGCGCTACGAGCTGCGCCTGGCGCCCGGGACCAAGGTGTCCAAGGTGGCACAGCTCAAGGACGACCTGGCCTACGCGCTGGCGGCGACCGACATTCGCATCCTGGCCCCGATCCCGGGCAAGCAGGCGATCGGAGTCGAGGTACCCAACGCCCGCCGCCGAATCGTCCACCTTGGCGACGTGTTCCAGGACCCCCCGCATGACTGGTCGCCGCTCACGGTGTGGTTGGGCAAGGACATCGCGGGACGCGCGATCGGCGCCGACCTGGCGAAGATGCCCCACCTGCTGGTTGCAGGTACCACCGGCTCGGGCAAGTCGGCCTGCATCAACTCTCTGTTGTCGAGCATCCTGCTGCGCGCCACGCCGCACGAGGTCCGGCTCGTGCTGGTCGACCCCAAGCAGGTCGAGCTCAACCACTACGAGGCGATTCCCCACCTCTTGACGCCGGTGATCACCAGCCCCCGGATGGCCGCCAACGCGCTCGGAAACCTGGTCAAGGAGATGGAACAGCGCTACGGGATGATGTCGCTGGCCCGCGCCCGGTCGCTGCCGGAGCTCAATCGCGCCCGCGAGCAGCGGTCAGAGCACCCCCTGCCGTACGTGCTGTGCGTGATCGACGAGCTCGCGGATCTGATGATGGTGGCGCCCGCCGAGGTGGAGGACTGCATCATCCGCCTGGCGCAGAAGGGCCGCGCCGCCGGCATCCACCTGGTTCTGGCCACCCAGTCGCCGCGGGTCGATGTGATCACAGGCATGATCAAGGCCAACGTTCCCTCCCGGATCGCATTCGCCGTCTCGTCGCAGACGGACTCCCGCGTGATCCTGGATCACAACGGCGCCGAGTCGCTGCTCGGCCAAGGAGACATGCTGTTCTCCCCTCAGGGGTCGTCGAAGCTCCAGCGCATTCAGGGAGCGTTCGTCGACGAGCAGCAGATCGCGGAGCTCACGGACGGCTGGAGGGGCCAGGGCGAACCCGACTTCCACGAGGAGCTGCTTGAGGAGCTTCCCTCGCCGGAGGGTGGGGAGTCCGAAGACGCCGAATTCCGCCCGGACGAGGACCCGCTGCTCGAGGAGGCAATCGCGCTGGTGGCTCAGATGGGGACGGCCTCCACCTCCATGCTCCAGCGGCGGTTGCGCTTGGGATACACGCGCGCGGGGCGCCTGATCGACATGCTCGAGCGGCGCGGCATCATCTCCGGATACGAGGGCTCAAAGCCCCGTCAGGTCCTGATCGCGGAGGCGGACGTTCCCCGCATCCTGGCCCACCTAGCCGAGGGCGAGGGTGTGTCACGGCCGGGCCCGTCCGCGGGCGGCGGAGCACCGCCGCCCGCGGGTGACGCGGTCACCGTGCCGGATAAGTAGCGGCTGGGCGGCTGCAGAGCGTTGTCACGAAGATGGCCGGTCGACCGCGTGTTGCGGCCGCTGGGCGGCTGTCTGCAGGCCGATTCGATGGCCAATCCGGCGCTAGCCTTCGCCTGCCATGGCCGAGATCGGTCCAACCCTCAGAGACGCGCGGATCCGCGCGCGGATCGACATGTCCGAGGTCGAGACACAGACGAAGATCCGTGCCAAGTATCTGCGGGCGATCGAGAACGAGGAGTGGGACCTGCTGCCGGGGCCGGTCTACATCAAGAGCTTTTTGAGGACCTACGGCGATTACCTCGGATTGGACAGCCGGATGCTGGTGGAGGAATTCAAGCAGCGCTACGAGCGCCCCCACGATCAGGAGATGGCTCCCCCGATCGCATCGCTCGGGCGCGAGCGGGAGCGAGAGCGGATGCCGCGCCCTGCGCTACCGCCCTGGGCACCAATCGCGTTTGCGCTGGTAGTGATCGTGGCCGCGCTGTTCATCGTCGGCACCGTCTTCGGCGGCAGCAACAAGTCCTCGAATCCGAAGGGGCTGCATGCGACCACGCACCGCCACACCACTACCACCGCGCGCACCCAAACGGCTGCGGCCGCCCCCAAGCCTCCTCAGGCGGTCAAGCTCGAGCTGACGCCGACCGCTCCCCTCTACGTCTGCCTGGTAAATGCCCACGGCAAATTTTTGATCTACGAGCAGACGTTCAGTCCTGGTCAGACGATCCCAACAGAGAGCGGCCGGAATCTGCTGCTGACGCTCGGTAACCCGAGCGTGCAGATGAAGGTCAACGGCAAGCCGGTCCAAGTGCCGCAGTCCAACAGCGCGATCCGGCTCCAGCTCACACCCACCAGCGTGCAGCCCATCCCGATGACGCAGACGCCCACCTGCCCGTGAATCCCCGGGCGGGCATCCTCGTCACAGGCACGGAGGTCCTGACCGGGATCATCACCGACCGAAACGGTCCCTGGCTGTCAGAGCGGCTAATTGAAATTGGGGTCGACACGGAGGTGATCCAGATCGTGGGCGACCGCCCGGACGACCTCCTGGCGGCGCTCGAGTTCATGCGCAGCCAGGGGGTGGCGCTGATAGTGACCAGCGGCGGCCTCGGGCCGACCGCCGATGACCTCACGGCGGAGGTGGTCGGCCGCTTCGCCGGTCGCGAGATGGTGCTTGACGGTCGACTGGAGGAGAGGATCGCCGAGATCCTTCGCCCCATGATGACCCGCTGGCCGAGCCTAGATCCGGGCGCCATCAGGGCCTCCAATCGCAAGCAGGCGGTGATACCCCGCGGCGCTACCGTGCTCGATCCGGTGGGCACCGCGCCCGGCCTGGTCGTGCCGCCGGAAGACGGTGCCGGCCCGACCGTGGTCGTGCTACCCGGCCCTCCGCGCGAGCTTCACCCCATGTGGCGGATGGCGGCCCAGACCGACGCGTTGCAGGCCGCGATCGCCGGTGCGCCGACGTACCGGCACGGAATCGCGCGCCTGTTCGGGATTCCAGAGTCGGAGATCGCAAACACGCTGCGCGAGGCGGAGGCGGCCGGGCTGTCGCTCGATGGGCTCGAGGTCACTACGTGCCTGCGGCGAGGCGAGATCGAGGTCTCGATCCGGTACGAGCCGCCGTCCCAGGAGGCGTACGACAAGCTGATGGGGTTCATCAAGAGCCGCCACGGCGACACGCTGTTCTCCGAAGATGGCTCCACGATCGACGAACAAGTGGCAACGATGCTCACCGGACACAGGATCGCCGTGGCGGAGTCGTCCACGGGCGGGATGCTCGCCGCACGGCTGACCGACCGCCCCGGCGCGTCGGCCTACTTCATGGGCGGCCTGATCGTCTACTCGAATGAGGCCAAGGTCTCCCTCGCCGGCGTGGACCCCGAGCTGATCGAGCGGTTCGGGGCGGTTTCTGGGGAGGTCGCCATCGCGCTGGCTCAGGGCGCAATCGAGCGGTTGAACGCTGACATCGGAGTCGGCATCACCGGCATCGCCGGTCCGGACGGAGGAAGCGAGGACAAACCGGTCGGAACGGTTTGCTTCTCGGTGAAGCTGCGCGACGGGCCGGACATCACCCGCACCGCCCGGCTGCCCGGTGGCCGGGCGGATGTCCGCGATCGCTCGACCACCGTGGCTCTGCATCTCGTCCGGCGCTTGCTTCGCGGCGAGACCGATGTGCAGCTTCCGGGGACGCGCGACCGCGCCCCCCGGTTATCGGCCGAGCGACCTTGAGTGGAAGCGCCCCCGCGCTGGCCGGCGATGAGCGCGCGCGCCTGTTCGTCGCGCTCGAGCTTCCGCCAGGCGTGCGCGAGGCCCTAGAGCTGTGGCGTTCCAGCGCGCCGCGCCGCGTGCGTGGCCTACGGATGGTGACTCCCGCCGCGCTCCACGTCACGCTTTGCTTTCTCGGGTGGCGCCTCGAGCGGGAGATCGACGGTATCGGGGCCGCCTGCGCGGCAGCGGTCGCTGGGTGGGGTCCACTCGCGCTGTCGCTCGGCGATCCGGTCTGGTTGCCGGACCGAAGGCCGCGGGTGCTTGCGGTAGGGATCGAGGATGCCTCGGACTCGCTCGCAGGCCTTCAGGCCTCCTTATCGACGGAGCTCAGCGCCGGCGGCTGGTACGCGCCGGAGACCCGTCCGTTCCTGGGGCACGTGACGGTGGCGCGAGTGCCCCGCGGCACGAGTGTCCGCGGAGCCAAGCTCCCGCCCGTGCCGGCACCGGAGTTTCTGGCCACCCACGTGACGCTGTACCGGTCCCGTCTGGGGCCGAGCGGCGCACGGTATGAGCCGCAGCGGACGGTCGAGCTCGGCGGGCGCCCGGGGGAGCAGGCCGTCCCCAGGCCGGAGCCAGGCTCGGTGGTCCGAGAATTCCACGAATGGCAGCGAGAGGCATACGCCGGCGGCGACCTAGATGCGCTTCGCCCGAGGCTCACCGACGACGTCGTCTGGCACGTGCCCGGTCGCTCCCGGATCTCGGGCGAGCACCGCGGGATCGAGGCCGTGCTGGCGTATTTCGATCGTCGCCGCACGATGACCGACCGCAGCTTTCGAGTCACGGTCCACGGCCTGTCGGTGGTGGGCGATCGGGTGGTCCAGCTGGCCGGCGGCCGCGCCGTACGCGACGGCCGCGAGCTCAACTGGGAGACGGTCGGCGTGTTCCGCGTCGACGGCGACCGAGTCGCGGAATGCTGGCTGGTTCCGTTCGATCTGTACGCGTTCGACGAGATCTGGCGATAAAGGTAGTCCCGACCCCGGGCGGCGAGCGTCGCCGCCCGGGTACCGTGGCGCCGCTACCGCGACAGAGCTGCGGGCCGCGCGGCCTCATGCCGGCGGCGCCCTCTGCCCGCTGCCCGCTGCAGATCCGCCTCGATCTCCTCGAGGCTGCGGCCCTTGGTCTCAGCCACGAAGAACTTCACAAACAGACCGGCCAGGATCCCGAGTCCGGCGTAACCGAGGAACACCGGCCCTGGTCCCAGGCCGGAGACCAGCGGCGGGAACGTCTGCGAGACCAGGAAGTTGGCGCCCCAGTTGCCAAACACCGCAATGCCCATAGCGGTACCACGGACGCTCAGCGGCAGAACCTCGGGGAGCATCACCCACACCACGGGCCCCCAGGTCGCCGCGAAGGAGGCGATGAACGTGGCCAGACAGATGAGGGTGATGATCGCCGCCGGGTCGCCCGGGTGGTGCGGCGTTGGCAGCGCCGACAGCGAGATCCCTAGGACGAGCAAGCTGCCGACCATCCCGGCCACCCCCGCGAATAGCAGCGGCTTGCGACCCCAGCGATCGATCATCCGGATCGCAAAGATCGTCATGCCGACGTTGATGACGCCGATGATGAGGTTGGCGTAGATCGCGCTCGTCTTCGCGAATCCGACGTTGGTCAGCGTCGTGGGCGCGTAGTAGATGATCGTGTTGATCCCGACGAATTGCTGGAACACCGCCAGTCCGACGGCGACCAGCAGCGCGGGGCGGACCCACTTCGCCCGGATCAGCCCGGACAGTCCGCCGCCGCTCTCCTCGTGCTGTTCGACCTCTCGGATCTCCTCGATCCTCTCGCCCGGGGGCTCGTCGCCCGGGAGGTCCTCCAGCACGTCGTGCGCCGTGTCCTCCTCTCCGGCGTGCACGAGGAAGCGCGGGGTCTCGGGCATGAAGAGCATGCCCGCCAGCAGCACCACCGACGGTGCAGCCGCGAGGCCGAGCATCAGCCGCCAGTTCTGCGAGGAGGCCAGGATCGCGTTGACGATGAACGCGGCCAGGATGCCGGACACGATCATCAACTGGTTCAGCGAGGCGATCCTGCCGCGGACCTCGGTCGGCGCGATCTCCGCGAGATAGAGCGGCACCACCAGTGCTGCCGAGCCTACGGCCAATCCGATGATGAACCGGGCTGCGATCAAGACCGCCACCGTGGGCGCGAAGGCCGCGAGCAGCGCGCCGCCGGTGAACACGACTGCGGCGATCATGATCAGGCGCCTGCGACCCATCCGGTCGGACAGGCGACCAGCGAACGCAGCTCCGATCATCGCTCCCAGCAGGAGGCCCGCGACAACGGCCCCCTTCACGAATGGAGTCAACTTGAAGGCGTTGGGAATGAACAGCAGCGCCCCCGAAATGACGCCCGTGTCATACCCGAACAGCAGCCCCCCCAGAGCCCCGAAAAAATAGATCGTTCGGCCGGTCGGTCGTAGCGCTTGCATCCTTCCTCCCTCACTGCTGGTGACCTGATGACCTGTGTGTTGCAGGAGGCTTTCCACCCGGCCGGGTTTCAAACCTAACCGACGTAGCCGCCCCCTGGTTGGCTCACGGCACCCAACGCTCACCGGCGGGGGTGACCACCAGCTCGTGGCTGAGGGCACGTGACTCCTGCTCTACCAGGAAGGAGACTGCAGCGGCGACCTGACCCATGTCGCCAAGTGCCTCCCGCGGCACGTCGCCGGTGAAGTCGGCCGTCTTGGGCGACTCGATGGTGGCGTCGACTGCCAGAAGCGCGACGTGAATGCCGCTCTGTCGCAGCTCCTGCGCCGCTGCCTGCACGAGCGCGCGGGTGGCGAATGCCCCTGCGGCCCACAGTCCCTTCCCCGGGATCGCGCGGCGCGAGGAACCGCCGGTGATCTGTATCAGCGCACCGCCGCCCCCTTCCCGCAAAGCACCGGCACCGACCGAGAGGAACACGAACGCCTGCTCCGCCACCGCGACGGTCCATCCGCGGAAGGCATCGAGATCCGCCACCGCCAGCTCGCCGCCGCCGAATGGACCCGCGGTCGGCGGGCGCGCTGCCGTGACCGCGTTCACGACGGCGTCGAGTGACCCCAGCTCGGCGCGCGCCGTCCTCAGCGCTTCGGTCAACGAGGTGACCTCCGCAGCGTCGGCCGGGATCGCGAGCGCACCCCGCTGCCGGACACGCTCCAGTGTGTCCTCGCTGCGGGCTACCCCAGCAGCGTTCCAGCCCAACTCGAGAAAGTGATCAATGATCGCCCCACCAAGGTTCCGGGCGCCGAGGACCACGGCCGTCTTTGCCATCTCTCGCTCCTTTCTGATGTATCGCGTACCGGATCCGCCGCCCGTTCGCCTATTGGTTCCCCTCCGGTCAGCAATTGACGACCCGCGACGGCCCCCGGCTCATCTCGATCTCAGTGAGCTGGCGCAACGCTTCCGTGGCGGCCAAGCCAAGTCTGACGAAGTAGAGTGGTGCTCGGGAACAGTCGGAGACTACGGGCATGACCGACCAATCGAGGCAAATAGCTGCCCTCCTTCACGAGGCGGGCGAGACGCATCACCTCGTGTACCGAATCGTCGACGGCGACGACCCAGACTGGGCGTCGTGGTACGGCGACTGGCTCATAAACCTGTCCGAGCTACCGCAGATTCTGGGAGCGACACCGGTCCGCAGCGAGCTGGTATGGCTACTGGTGACGCTCGACAAGGAGTACACGAAGGCGGACCCAGGCACCGCCTGGCCCCAGTGGTACGCCGAACGAGTCGTCGAGCGGTTCACGGCCGATCCGAGGTAGGACGGCGACTCCCCCGGCTTACTCCTCTCGCCTCGCCGCATCGTGCGCGTCGTCGGGTCCGTGGAACCACTCGTAGCGCACGAGCTTTCCATCGTGCAGGGTGAACAGCGCGGACTCGCGGCCCTCGACTTCGACGCCACTGGTTCTGCCGCGTGCTCGGTAGCGGACCACGACGGCGACCTGGTCGCCCACCTGCGTCAGGCGCTCCGGCTCCATCTGCCACGACTCCCATCCATCGAACACGCTCTCGACGGCGTGGTTGAACGCCTCGATCCCCCGTCGGATTCCCGGTTCGATTGCGCCCGGGGGGTTGACGTACTCGACCTTGGGGTCCAATAGCTCCCTCGGCCCCGGAAGCTCACTGTGCGCCCACGAGTCGTAGAACTTGCGCACGATGTCGAGGTTCTCGGGCGGCACGGGAGCCGAGTATCCCGGAAATCGTCACCTTCGCCCGCGGTCGGAGTTGTCCCCAGTCTGACGCGCCCCGCAAACCGGCGCAGCGGGCTGCGGGCGTTTGCGGCACCATGCGCCTGCGGATGCCAACTGGGGCAGTGCTCGTGAAGTGCTATCGCGCGGCGCAAGCGATCGCGATTGCCGGCTTGATGTTGGCGCTGGCAGTCGTGGCCCCGGTCGCGA
>VAWT01000193.1 GCA_005883415.1 Actinomycetota bacterium
CGGGCCGATTCGCGTACTACATGGACACCTACGGCATGCACGGCATTCACGGGCGCGCCCCGGCACTGGCCACCGGCCTGGCCTCCACCCGCGAAGACCTCTCGATCTGGGTCGTCACCGGTGACGGCGACGCCCTGTCGATCGGCGGCAACCACCTGATCCATGCCCTACGCCGCAACGTGCCGATCAAGATCCTGCTCTTCAACAATCAGATCTATGGCCTGACCAAGGGGCAGGCGTCACCGACCTCCGAGCTCGGCAAAATCACCAAGTCGACGCCGTTCGGGGTGTCAGACCACCCGTTCAATCCGGTCGCGTTGGCGCTGGGCGCCGAGGCCACGTTCGTCGCGCGGACGATCGATCGGGACCGTCGCCATTTATCAGACGTGTTGCGGGCCGCAGCTCAGCACGAGGGAGCGGCCCTGGTCGAGATCTACCAGAACTGCCCGGTGTTCAACGACGGTGCGTTCGCGGCGCTCACCGAAAAGGAAGTCAAGGATGCAAACCAGATCCGGCTGGAGGCCGGACAGCCCATCCGCTTCGGGGTGGAGGGGGAGCGTGGCGTCGTTCGCGCCAGTGACGGCTCGCTGAAGCTCATCGACGCGGCCGAGGTCGGCGAAGAGGCACTGGTCGTCCACGATCCCACGACCGCGGACGGCAGCCTGGCCTACTCGCTGGCGCGCCTGGCGGATGACCCTACCGGGCCGACGCCGATCGGAATCTTCCGGGACGTGCGCCGTCCTGTGTACGGGCGCGGGGCGGGCTCCGAGGAGGATACCTCCTCGGAGTCGGAGCTCGATGAGCTGCTCCACGCCGGGGTACCTGGACGATCGCCTGACCTGAGCGTCATAGGGCCGGAGGAGCCGGGGAGCGACGCAACCGTCATAACCGGGGGCGGACGGCGTCGCGCCCTTGGAGTGGGCGCCACAACGGCCTGGCTAGCCTAGGGTTGATGAGGACCCCTGATATCGAGCTGTTGTGGTGGGCGGGTTGTCCATCCACCGACCGTGCCCAAGCTGAGCTGGAGCAGGCTCTCGGAGATGTCGGCCTGTCCAACGCCCGGGTGCGAAGAACCGAGATCGATACCGATGACGAGGCGAGCTCCAGAGGGTTCCTCGGCTCCCCGACGATCCTGGTAGACGGGGTGGACGTGGCTTCGCCCAGCCCCGAGGGGGATGTCGGCCTCAGCTGCCGCGTCTACCGCCGGCGCGACGGCCGCATCTCCCCGACCCCAGATCCAGACGACATGCGCGAGGCGCTCCAGCGAGCTGCTCGGGCCCGAGAGGAGGACGGCAGATGAGCGTTTCGATCGGCGTAGAGGCCCCCGACTTCGAGCTCCCGGACACCGACGGCAGCACCCATTCTCCGGACGGCGACCCGGCGACGGTCGTCGTGTTCACGTGCAACCACTGCCCGTACGCGCTCGCCTGGCACGACCGGATCATGGCCGTGGCCCGCGACTACGGCGACCGCGGCGTCCGGGTTCTGGCGATCAACTCCAACGATGCGCAGCGCTATCCGCGCGACTCCTACGAGGCGATGAAGCAGCGCGTCGCCACCGAGCGCTGGCCGCTGCCTTACCTGCGTGACGAAAGCCAGGAAGTGGCCCACGCGTACGGCGCGCAGACGACTCCCGACGTGTTTGTGCTCGACGCCCAGCGCCGGCTGCGATATCGCGGTGCACCGGACTCCGGCTACGACGATCCGAGCCAGAACGCCGCCTGGCTGCGCGGAGCGATCGACGCCGTCCTGGCCGGCGGGGACCCATCGCCCGCCGAGACGAAGCCAATCGGCTGCTCCATCAAGTGGAAGGGTTGACCGGCTGCTCAGGCGGCGACGCGGCCGTCGGCTGGATCGAGCGGTAGCCCCTCAGCCTCCCACTCCAGCAGGCCTCCGGCCATGTTGTGCGCGTCGAATCCCGCGTCGCGGAACGCGTCCGTAGCCATCGCCGAGCGGCTGCCGCTGCGGCAGTAGAACACGATCGGCCTCTCCCGGTTTAGGTCCGCTACTTCTTCAGGGAGCTGGGCCAGCGGAATGTGCCGGGCACGAGCGATCCGGCCTGCCTCGTACTCGTCCGGCTCGCGAACGTCGATGAGATCTACCTCGTCCCGGGACAGCAGCTCGGCGACCTCGTTCGGCGTGTAATCCGAGTCCACGTCGGTCAGGCTAGCGGGCTTCCGACGCCCCACCCCGCGTGGCGGGGGCGTTCGAGGCGGGTGGTCATAACCCTGTGCGCGACATTCATCTTGCAGGTCCGCTAGTCTGCCCGCGCCAACATATGACCCAGCCGAATCTCCCGGCCGCCAAGGCGCCAGGAGAGCGGGGGACCCCAAGGGACCTGTTTCCTAATCGGGGCGAATCGCCACCACTGTGGCGTAGCGCAAGCTCTTTCAGCGCGAGCCCGCCAGCTAACCCCGCAGGCACACGAAAGAGAAGGGGTTTAGACGTTGCAATCGAGCTCTCGATGCCTGGCCCGGTTTGCGCTCATAGCCGCGCTGGTGGCGGCAGTCGGGCTTGCGCCCTCGGCGGCAGCCTCTGTACAACTCGGTAGTCGAGTCCTGCGAGAGGGGATGAGCGGCAGCGACGTGGTCACCCTCCAGCAGCTGCTGACGAGGGCCAATTTTCGGACCCCGACGGACGGCCACTTCGGCCCGCTGACCGAGATTCACGTCGTCAGCTTCGAGCGCAAGTACCACCTGACCGCCAACGGGATCGTCACCAAGGCCGTTGTCACCGTGCTGCACCGATTCGCTCCGAGCAGCATCTCCCACGGGCCCAGCGGCGGCGTCCCCCTTCAGTCCAAGTCAGCGAGCAGCGGCCCTCCCACGCTTCGGCTTGGTTCAAGCGGAAGCTGGGTGACGACACTGCAGCGAGAGCTCAACTCGGTGGGTTATGCGACCAGCATCGACGGTCAATTCGGATCCGGAACGGTGCGGGTCGTCAACCAGTTCAAGGCCGCGCACGGCCTCGCGCAGGACGGCGTGTTCGGCACCAAGAGCTGGGCCGCACTGGCGAGCGCGCAGAACGCGGCGCAAGGCCCTGCTCCCCCCGGCGTGGCGCGCCTCAACCCCGACGGCACCGTGACCGCACCGTCGAATGCCCCACAGGCGATCAAGAACGTGATCGCCGCTGCCAATCAGATCGCGTTCAAGCCCTACATCTACGGTGGCGGACACGCGAGCTGGATCGCTTCGGGCTACGACTGTTCAGGGTCGGTGAGCTACGCCCTGCACGGAGCTGGTCTGATCTCGGCCCCCGAGGCCTCCGGGGAGCTCGAGTCCTACGGGTCCGCCGGGCCCGGCCAGTGGATCACGATCTGGGCCAACGCCGGTCACACCTACATGCGGATCGCGGGACTCTACTTCGACACCGCCGCTCAGAGCAGAACCAACGGCAATGACCGGTGGTCGGCTACGGGTATCTCACCGGTCAGCGGCTACGTCGTGCGCCACCCGATCGGCTACTAGAGACAGTCGCCGCCCGTCGGCGCCGCGCGGGCGGACATACGTCGGACGGGTGCTAATAGTGGTCTGAGTGCGTCGCGTAGGATCATGATTGATGCCCGGCTCGCCACCAAGCACCCGCCGTGTGCTGCTCTCGGCCCTGGCGGCGCTCACGGTTGGTGTCGGCGCGGTGAGCTTGATAGCGGGCTTCAGCGATTCGTTCGCGGTCCGGCTGCTCCAGGGTCTGGCCATATTTGGAGCAGGGGTGGTGGTGATCGGCGGGGCCGTGGTGCTGGTGATGATCCGGTTGGCCGGTTGGCGAGACCCGGAGTCCGAGGAGGACTTTGAGGCGCTCGTGCGCAGGGCCGAGGATCTGGCTGCGGAGGGATCCTGGGAGGAGATGGAGGAGGCCGATCATCCCTTGGACCCCCACGACGAGGAGGACTTCAAGGCTCTCGTGCGCGAAGCGGTCGACGAGCTTCCGATCGAGTTCCACGCGGCGCTCGAACACGTCGCGATCGTCGTCTCCGAGGGCGGACGTCGACGCCGAGCCTACGGTCTGTATGAGGGCGACACTGCCGCTCGCGACTTCTTCCACGACCGGATCGTCATCTTCCGCGACACCTTGGTGCGCGACTTCGGCCACGATCCAGGCCTGCTGCGCGCGCAGGTGACCCGCACCGTGCGCCACGAGCTAGCTCATCACCTCGGTTGGGGCGAGATGGGCGTGCGCGGGCTGGGGTTGTAGCCAACGCGGTCCGTGGTCGGCAGCGACGGCCGCGCGCCTGATACGCGCCCAGTCGCCGCCTCATAGCATCTGGCCCGCCCTTCGTTCCCACAAAAGGACAGTGATCCCATGCCCGAAGCCGTGATCGTCGACGCCATTCGCACCCCGATCGGGCGCGCCGTCCGGGGCTCCCTGAAGACCGTTCGCGCCGACGATCTGGCGGCGATCCCGATAAAGGCGCTGACCGAGCGAAACCCGGAGGTCGATTTCAAGCAGACGAACGACCTGATGATGGGGGCCGCGTCCTCGTTCGGGGAGCAGGGCTACAACGTGGGCCGTAACGCGGCGTTGCTCGCCGGCGTCGACCACCGCGTGCCCGCCTGCACGGTCAATCGGTTCTGCGCCTCCTCGCTGCAGACGATCCGGATGGCGTTCCACGCGATCAAGGCGGGCGAGGGCGACCAGTACGTGGCCGCGGGCGTGGAGTGCGTCTCGCGCGCGGGCCTGGGCGCGGGAATGCTGGAAGAGACCAAGCACCCGAAGCTGAACGGCTCGAACGGATCGCTGTACGACGTCTACATCCCGATGGGCATGACCGCGGAGAACGTGGCTGATCGCTGTCGTGTGGCCCGCGAGCAGCAGGACGAGTGGGCGGTCGTGTCGCAGTCCCGCGCCGTCGACTCTCGCGACTCGGGCCACTTCGACGCGGAGATCGTGCCGGTCACCGTGCCCGCACACAAGGATGTCGACAAGGAGGGCAACGACATAGACGTGCCCGAGACCGTGGTCAGCCAGGACGACGGCCCTCGCCCGGGCACGACGATGGAGGTGCTGGCGCAGCTGAAGCCCGCCTTCAAGGAGAACGGGACAGTCACCGCCGGCAACTCCTGCCCGCTGAACGACGGCGCGGCGGCCGTGCTCGTGATGTCCGACGAGAAGGCACGAGCGCTCGGCGTCGAGCCGAAGGCGAAGATCGTGGCTTCGACCGTGGCCGCGATCCGTCCGGAGATCATGGGCCTCGGTCCCATCCCCGCCATCGAGGCGCTCCTGAAGCAGACGGGCATGCAGATCGACGACGTCGACGTCGTGGAAATCAACGAGGCGTTCGCTGCTCAGATCGTCCCCTGCAAGGAGGAGCTTCAGATCCCGGACGAGAAGCTCAACCCGTTTGGAGGCGCGATTGCGCTCGGACACCCGTTCGGGATGACCGGGGCACGGATCATGACCACGCTGCTGAACGGCCTGCGGGCGCTCGACGGCACCTACGGGATCGAGTCGATGTGCGTCGCCGGCGGGATGGGCCAGGCGATGCTGGTCGAGCGACTCTCGTAGTTGGCGAGTTCCGAGGGGCGCCGGCCCTCGGCTAGGCGGGCTCGTACCTCAGGATCAGGACGCCATCGCCCACGGCTCGCGAGTCGACGAGTCGTAGCGTCTTCTTGTCACCCGTCGGCCCGAAAAGCCGCTTGCCGTCGCCCAGCACGACCGGGTAGACCATCAGGCGCAGCTCGTCGACGAGGTCGTGGTCCAGCAGCGCCTGTGCGAGTTGTGCGCTGCCGTGGATGACGATGTCACCGTCGGTTTGCTCCCGCAGACGGCGCGTAGCCTCGACCGGGTCGCCCTCCACCACGGTGGTGTTGTTCCACCGGCCCGCGTCCGCCTTGGAGCCGACCACGTACTTGGGCATGTTGTTGAATTTGTCGGCGAACTCCCCCTCGCGCTCCGGCCAGGCGTCCGCAAAGCCGTCGTAAGTGACCCGCCCCAACAGCAGCGCCTCGGAGTTGAACGCTTCGTCCAGCTTGAACTTATCTCCTTCGTCACCGCGTGGGATCTCGAACGACCAGCCGCCGTACTTGAAGCCCTCGGCTCCACCCGGGTCCTCAATGACCCCGTCGAGCGAAACGAACTCGGTCACCACGATTCGACCCATTGGTTGCCTCCGTCATCGCTAGTAAAGTATTCAACTTACGGGTTTATCAACCTATCAGATGAATACGGATCCGGCCGACCTCCTATCTCTGACCTTCGCGGCCCTCGCCGACCCCACGCGCCGCGCGATCCTCGCCCGCCTGGCGCGCGGTGAGGCGACCGTCAGCGAGCTGGCCCAGCCATTCCCGATCAGCGTCCAGGCGGTGTCGAAGCATCTCACGGTTCTGGAGCGGGCAGGACTGATCAGCCGAGGGCGCTCAGCGCAGCTCCGCCCCTCGCGGCTGCGGGCAGACCCCTTAAAGGACGCGGCCGACTGGCTCGGCTCCTACCGGCGGTTGAGCGACTGCGCCCCCGGGAGAATATGCCCCGCGATGGCTGAGCCCTCAGACGCCGGCGCCAGCGAATACGGGATCAGGATCACACGCGTGTTCGATGCTCCGCGCGATCGCGTCTGGAGAGAATGGACCGACCCCGACGCCTTTGCCGACTGGTACGGGGGTCCCGCGTGTGAAGTTCCGCTGTCGAGCGTTTCGATGGACGTACGGCCCGGAGGGAAGTGGCGGCTGACGATGTTCTGCCCCCCCGACCGTCGCCGGATCGACTGGAAGGGCGAGTACCGCGAGGTAGACGCGCCCGAGCGGCTGGTCTTCACAGTCAGCGATCAGCCGGGCGACGAGCTGTTCGAGCTCGTCATCGTCATGCTCGACGACCTCGGCGACGGCCGCACTCAGATGCGCTTCGAGCAGCGCGGCTCGATGTCGCCCGAGCAGTACGAGCGCGCCACCGAGGGCTGGGGCACGTTCTTCGACCGCTTCGAGGAGCGCCTCGCCGCGAGCTGAAGACGTGGAAGACCCGCGACCCCCGCTGCCACGTCCGCCCCGGTCGCGCTGGACGTCGTTCGTTGCGCAGGGGCTTCGTACCCTTCATGAGGACGGCAATCCCGCCCACCGGCTGCGCGTGGAGCACAACCGGAACACGATTCTCGTGCACCTGAGCGGTGAGGACGGCGAGGGATGGACCGTGCTGGCACTGGATCGCTCGACGCGGCGCTGGGCGGTGGGGGAAGGGCGGCGACAGCTGGACGCCGCGACCGAGGCGTTCGAGCGGCTCTACCCAGCGGGTGACTGAGCACCCTCGCGGCCCGCGAGCGAGAGCGCGAACAACTCGTCTTCGTCCGTGTACCAGTGCTCGAGGGCCAGCCCCGCGGCACGGTAGTCGGCCTCCAGGCGCTCACGGGTGAACTTGGCGCTGATCTCGGTGCGAAGCTCCTCCCCGGCCTCGAACTCCACGGTCATCCCCAGATCGCCGATCTCGACCGAGCAGGCCGCCAGCGCGCGCAAGCGCATCTCGACCCACTGGTGCTTGTCGTCAAAGAACGCGACGTGCTCGAACTGGTCGGCCACGAAATTCGCGCCCAGCTCGCGGTTGATCACGTGCAGCAAGTTTCGGTTGAACTCGGCCG
>VAWT01000194.1 GCA_005883415.1 Actinomycetota bacterium
CCAACGCTACGCCGGCGAATATCGCCTAGTACCACCGATCTCGGACAGTCCGCAGCGAGCCGTTAACCGCCCACGACCCGAACACGCAATCGTGGTCACGATGACTACACTCCCGCCCCCAACTCGGGAAAAGGGGTATTGGTGCACTATCGATTCGTTGGACTGCTATTGACGTTCACGGTGGTCGTGTCGGTCGCGGCGTGCGGCAGCTCGTCGAAGCCCAAGACCACGACGACCGCGCCCGCGGCCACCAGTCAGAGCACGAGCCCGTCTACGGCCGCCCCAACGAGCACGGCCTCGTCGACTGCCGGCCCGAATGCCGCGGTGTGCGCCCAGGCCACCAAGGACCTCCAACCGCTGCAAGCGGCGGCCCAGTCAAACAACGCGAGCCAAATCGTGACGCAGGCGGGACAGGTCGGTTCGAAGCTGATCGCGCTTCAGTCGCGTCCAGGGATATCGGGTCAGACCCACGCTGCCCTGGGAGAGCTCACGGGCGCGCTTGAAGCGTTTGCGCACGGCGCACGGGGACAAGCCACCGCGACACAGCTCGCGAACGCCGGGAGAGCGCTCGTGGCAGCCTGCGGGTGAGCTTTTAACCGACCCTGCCGGCCTCGTACAACGCGCATCAGCTCAGGCGCGCTTGAGCTCTTGCACCGACCATCCGTTGCCGTCTGGATCGGCGAAGAAGGCGAAGCGGGAGCCCGGGCTGCCTTCAGGCCCAAGCTGTTGGACCTCCGTCACGTCCACCCCGCGTGCGACGAGTTCGGCTCGGGCGGCGTCGATGTCGTCCACGACCAGCTGCATTCCCTTCGTTGTGCCGGGATCACCGAGCGGGATGCCGTGGCCAATGACGACCGAGCAGGGTGAGCCCGGCGGGGTCATTTGCACGACGCGCATCTCTGGCCCAGGCTGCACATCATGATCGAGGTGAAATCCGACCTTCGTCGTGTAGAAATCCTTGGCCTGATCTACGTCTCTTACTGGGATCCCGACTACTTCGAGACGGTAGTCCACGATGCTTTCTCCTTTCGCGGGGCAGGATGAGGTCTCTGAGCGAACCGGGCGGTGGTGACGGATTCCTCTCGGCAGCAACCGCGCGGCACTGTCGGCGTCCTATGAGGCTGTCGCGTAGAGCACGCGCGTTATCCAAGGTGATAGTTCGCCGTCGCTAGGTGTCAGTGGTGGGTTGGGGTTGGGGACGGATCGCGCGCGCCGGGCGAACGCTTGCAGGCGTGGAGCCCAGCAGATAGCGAGCGCTGGTAGATAACTGTCGCGTGGCGACAGTTACGTCCCACAGCCCACCAAGGTCCGTCCTCCCGCGGGGATCACCCGCTTATCAATTCTCGCTAACCAACGACAGTCTCCGAAGACAGCCTCCTATCCATCCATCAGAGGGCACCTTCGTCCTCGAGCGCCCGTTGGGCGCTCGCAAACGCCGCGTTGGCGGCTGGTGCGCCGGCGTACACCGCCGTGTGCAGCAGGACCTCTGCGATCTCTTCGGGACTCAGCCCGTTGCGGATCGCGGCGCGGGCATGCAACGCGAGCTCGTGCTCGCGGCCCAGCGCCGTCAGCACCGCAAGCGTGATCGCGCTGCGGGTGCGTCGGTCGAGCGCCTCGCGAGCCCAAACGGTTCCCCAGGCGGAGCGCGTGATGAAGTCCTGGAATGCGGCTGTGAACTCTGTTGTGCTCGCGATCGCCCGGTCCACGTGTGCGTCGCCGAGTACCTCGCGGCGAATCTTCATGCCGGTCTCGTGTGTCTCGTCGCTCATGCTTCCTCCGGGATATCGAGTTCCACGGCCGCGAGCGCCCGGTCGATCAGCTGCGAAGCGGCCCCCAGGTGACGCTCCGGATCGCCGGCGTCCGAGACGCCCGCCCGCGCAAGCCGTCCGAGGTTCTCGCGCATCCGACCGGCGTCCACCTCCAAGTGATCGAGCAAGTCGCGACCCCAGCTTGCGGCCGAGCCCGTCAACGTGAGCAGGTCCGAGAGCGTGTCCCACTCCGCCTGCCAGGCGCCAGCAGCGCGCTCGTGTTCCTGCTCCATCGAGGACAGGATCGTCGCCACCAGGCCCGGCACCCGCCGGGTGCATGCAAGCACCGACACCGCGGCGACCGGATTTCGCTTGTGGCCCATCGCGGTTGAGCCACCCCGCTGTCGGCCACCGCCTTCTCGAACCTCGCCGACCTCGTTCTGCGCCAGCAGCGTGACGTCGCGTGCGATCTTCGCAAGCACTCCGGCCAGCGCCGCCAGCGCACTCGCGAGCGCGGCCATTCGGACTCGGATCGTGTGCCACGGCAGGACCGGCTCCGCCAGCCCCAGGTCAGCCGCTACGGCGCTCGCCACCGCTGGGGCGCGTGCGCCAACCGGGCCCCCCATCTGCACTGCCAGCTCTCGTTCGCGGACTTCCACAAGTCGCGCCCGTGACTCAGCGATCCCCACCAGCCAGCCGGCGGCGCGCAGGCCGAACGAGACGGGCACCGCCTGCTGCAGGAGGGTCCGGCCGCTCATCGGCGTGCGCCGGTGCCGATCAGCGAGCGTTGCCATCGACCGGGCCGCTGCCTGCGCGTCGTCGAGCACCGGCACCAGCGTCCGGCTCGAGACCAGCATCGCCGCCGTATCGAGGATGTCCTGGCTCGTGGCGCCGAGATGAACTTGCGGCGCGAGCTCCTCGCCGACGTGCTCCCGCAGGGCGTGCACTAAAGGCACCACCGGGCTGGCGTGTCCGGCGGTCTCCCGCACAATCGCCTGGAGGTCGAAATGCCCCGCCACGCAGGCGGCGGCGATCGTGTCGGCGGCGTCGCGCGAGATCATCGCTTCGCGCGCGCACGCGCGCGCGAGCGCGGCCTCGACGTCGAGCATCGCCTGAAACCAAGCTTCGCCCGATACCGCGGCCGCAGCCGGACCACGGGCGTAGATCCCTGCGAACACACCGTCAGACGTCGAAGAAGACAGTCTCTTCGGGTCCCTGGAGCCTGATGTCAAAGCGGTATCCATCGTCGATCGGCCGCGCGAGCAGCGTTGCACGGCGCTCGGCCGGAACGCGGGCGAGCAGGGGATCGGCGGCGTTGGCTTCCTCCTCGTCGGCGAAGTAGATCCGGGTCACGCAATGTCGCAGTAACCCGCGCGCCAACACCGACACATCGATGTGCGGGGCCTGCGCCGCCCCGGTTGCCGCGTCGATCCGTCCTGGTTTGACCGTCACGATCCTGTAAGAGCCGTCGTCGCGGGTGGCGCAGCGGGCAAGTCCGCGAAAGCCGCCAAGCATGGAGGGCCCACCGTGGTCGTGCAGGTCGGCGAAGCGCCCCGCCGGATCGGCCTGCCAGATTTCGATCAGGCCGTCGGGCACCGGCTCTCCGGCCCCGTCGTAGACGGTGCCCCAGATCGTGATCGCTCCAGGAGTCGCTTCCGGTACGGCGAACGGCCCAGTGCCCCACGGCAGGCCGATCTCGAAGAAGGGCCCGACGGTCTGTGACGGAGTGGTCGTAAAGCGCACCTCAGTGTCCCTATTCGAACGGGGTCGCGGCCGGGCCACGCAACACGATGTCGAACTCGTACGCCGCCGCCCAATGCGGCTGGGTGCTCTCGATCGAGAACCGGGCGATCATTCGCTCCCGTGCTGCCTGCTCCGGCACCGAGTTGAAGATTGGGTCATAGGAGAACAGAGGGTCGCCGGGGAAGTACATCTGTGTCACCAACCGCTGCGCGAACGCTCGGCCAAGTAGCGAGAAGTGAATGTGCGCAGGGCGCCACGCGTTGTGGTGGTTGCCCCACGGGTACGGACCGGGCTTTATGGTCACGAACCGATAGCCGCCATGTGCGTCGGTCATGCACCGTCCGGCCCCTGAGAAGTTCGGGTCAAGAGGAGCTGGCCAGCGGTCGGACCGGTGGCGGTAGCGACCGGCGGCGTTCGCTTGCCAGATCTCCACCAACGTCTCGCGGAGTGGCTTGCCCTCGGCGTCGAGCACCCTGCCAAAGACAATGATCCGCTCGCCGATCGGCTCACCGGCGTGCCGGTTGGTCAGGTCGTTGTCGCCCTCGCTGATTATGCCCCCCAGCCGGGGCCCCGTGATCTCGGTGATCGTGTGCGGAAGGTAGACCAGCGGCTGTTTCGGATGCCTGAGCGAGGTTGACTTGTAGGGGGGCCAGTCAAGCGGCGGGTCGCCCGACTCGCGCGAATAGCGCAGAGGCGTGTCATCCATCAAAAGTCCTCCCCCGGTGGCAGGCCGGCGTAGTTCTCGGCCAGGCTCGTGGCCGCCGCCTGGGAGCGCTCGACGTACTCGAGACGGGATAGCTGCAGCTTGCGGTCGAACGGCCCGCGCCCCAGGTCATGCAGCAGTTGGGTCATGAAGTTGGAGAAGTCTTGGGCGCGCCATACGCGTCGGAGTGCCGTGTCCGAGTAGCGCTCGAGGCGCGAACGAGAGCCGTCCTGGAAGCACTCGCTCAGCGCCGCCGCGAGCAGGCGGGCGTCGTTGACCGCCAGGTTGAGGCCCTTGGCGCCGGTCGGCGGGACGATGTGCGCCGCATCCCCCGCCAGGAACAGCGAACCGCACCGCATCGGCTCACACACAAACGTCCGCATCGGGGTGATGCCCTTCTCGAAGATGGGGCCCTCGTTCACGCGCCATCCTTCACTCGCCAGACGCACCTGGAGCTCCTCCCAGATCCGCTCATCGGGCCAGCGCACGATGTCCTCGTCGGCGGGCACCTGGAAATACAGGCGGCTGATCGTCCCGGAGCGCATCGAGTAGAGGGCGAACCCATGCTCGTGCCAGGCGTAGATCAACTCGTCGGTGGCGGGCGGCGCCTCCGCCAGGATCCCCAGCCAAGCGAACGGATAGGTGTACTCGTGCGCGGTGAAGTATCCGTCGCCTACCGATGACCGACACACGCCGTGGAAGCCGTCGCAGCCGGCGATGAAGTCGCACGCGAGCTCCTGGCGGGCGCCGTTCACGGCGTACGTGATTCGCGGATGGTCTGAGTCGAAATCGTGAATCGCGACGTCCGTGACGTCGAACTCGATCGTCCCGCCCCGCTCAAGCAGCGCGGCGACCATGTCCTTGACAACCTCCTGCTGGGCGTAGATCGTGACGTGGCGCCCCGTCAGCTCGGTGATCGGGATGTGCAGCGTCCGCCCCCGGCGGCGCAGGTAGATGCCGTCGTGCTGGAGCCCCTCCTGCGCGAGCCGCTGACCAACGCCAAGCTCGTGCATGAGATCGACCGTGTTCTGCTCCAGCAGGCCCGCCCGGACTCTGTGCTCGACGTATTCCCTCGTCTGATCCTCCAGCACTATCGACTCGATCCCTGCCCGAGCCAGTAGCAACGCGAGGGTCAGGCCCGCCGGCCCGGCGCCAACAATCCCGACCTGGGTGCGCATCTAGATCGGGTACTCGCGCGGCAGTTCTTGGACCGTGAGCCAGCGCAGCTCAGTGAATTCCTCGAGCGCGGCGCGGCCGCCGAATCGCCCCCACCCGCTCCCCTTGACCCCCCCGAATGGCATCTGAGGCTCGTCGTGGACGGTCGTGTCGTTGACATGGCAGATTCCGCTCTCGATGCGCTGCGCGAGCTCGAGCGCCGCCGGCACGTCTTCGCTGAACACGGCCGCGGCCAGCCCGTACTCGGTGTCATTCGCCACGCGCACCGCATCGTCCGGGCCATCGACGGGCACAACCGCCACCACCGGCCCAAACGACTCCTCGGCGTAGATGCGCATTTCCGGCGTCACGTCGGCGAGGACCGTAGGGGGAAAGCAGGGGCCCTCGGGCTCGCCGCCGGTCAGCACCTCGGAGCCCTTCGCGACGGCGTCCTTCACCAGTCCCGCTACCCGCTCGACGGCCGCAGCATTGACCAGCGGGCCGATGGCGGTGGTCGGCTCGCGCGGATCACCAACCGGTAGCGCGCCGGCGCGCTGTGCGAGCTTCTCCGACAGCTCACCGGCGATCGCCCGATCCGCGACGAGCCGCTCGGTCGACATGCAGATCTGTCCCTGGTGGAAGAACGCCCCGAAGCTGGCGGCAGCGGCGGCTCGCTCCAGGTTCGCGTCCGCCAAGACCACCATTGGCGCCTTGCCGCCAAGCTCGAGCAGCACGCGCTTGAGGTGACGTCCAGCCTTCTCTGCGATCACCCGCCCCACCTTGGTGGAACCGGTGAAGTTGATACGGCGAACTGCGGGGTGCGCGATCAGCTCCTCGACCACCTCGGCGGCGTCCGCTGGGTCGTTGGTGACCAAGTTGATCACTCCGTCCGGAGTGCCGGCATCCGCCAGCGCGCGCACCACCGCGGCGTGCGTGCGAGGACAGATCTCGGATGCCTTGAG
>VAWT01000195.1 GCA_005883415.1 Actinomycetota bacterium
CGGCTGATGGCGGCTAGCGCCAGACTCGCAGCCGACGATTGTGCACAACGCTGCCAGCGCGACGCAGGTCGCTGTCGGACCCGTGGTCGTCCGCCCCTGGGGCGCCCGTCTCATCGGGCCAAGATTGTGAAGGAGTCGCGGTCAGACGTCCCTCACACGCAAAATCCCCCGCGCCCCTTCGGGAGTAACGCCGTTACGCCGCCGCCGGCTCCGGGTCGGGCCGCACGACGACCGTGTCCGCGATAGCGATGATCCCTAACGGAGGCGTCGCTACAAGATGCAAACTTTCGCCTAACGCCAGCAAGGAAGGTTGGCCGGCGTGCAGCGTCACGCTCATTAAGCAAAGCTTCCTGCCAACCAGATTCACGATAGAGACGAGGTTCGCCATGTTGAGGAGATTCAAGCTGGCTCGCGGGCTGCCGGTGGTGGGTCTGGTGCTCGCGGGCGTCATCGCCGCAGGCTGCGGCAGTTCCAGCAGTTCCTCTTCCTCCTCGACGAAGAGCTCGCCGGCCGTAACCAGCACAGCCTCGCCGGCGAAGACGCCCACGACGACGAAGACAGCCACGACGACGAAGAGCTCTAACGGGATCCCACAGGGGCCCAACGCTGGCGACAGAGATCCCGACAACAACGGCGCTCCCAGCGATGGGGACGGGAACCTCTAGGCTCGCTGCCGTCGCCATCGCCGTCGTCTCCGCGGCCGCCGCCGGATGCGGCAGCGGGGGCCAGACCCAGCGCGGCCGAAGCGCGCAGGCTGGGTTCGCCTGGCTGAATCCAGCTCCTGCGCCGGCCGGGTGGCCGACCGTTCCCATCCCCAGCGGCGCCGCGGTTTCCTATCCACCGGGCTGGAGTCGCATCCACGGCGATCCCGGGACGGCCACCGTCGCCCTGCTCGGCTCCGGACACCAGATCCTCGGCTACCTCAACGTCACTCCCCGGCAGGGGCCCGAGACGCTGGCCAATTTCGCCCACTTTCGCGTCGATCACAACGGCGACGAAGGCGACCACGGCATCACGACGCTGGCGGCGACGACCAAGCGCCGCTTTGGCAGCGGACAGACCTCCTGCGTGCAGGATTCGTACGCCACCAAGACCGGCGCCCGGTACGTCGAGCTCGCATGTTTCGTCAGCGGGCCGCGGACCAGCGTGGTCGTCGTGGGCGCTGCGCCGCCCGAGTCCTGGCAGCGCGTCTCGCCGCTAATTCAACGAGCGATCTCCTCCACCAAGGCCTAGACGGCTACGGCTCGGCCGGAGCCTCTGATCGTGCCTCGCTCCCCTGCCGCCTGACCCAGGTCAGGATCTCGCGGGAGTGCTTGAGGACGGCTCCGTCAGCAAGCTTGAGAGTCGGCAACTTGGTATCCCCCGTCGCCTCGCGCAGCTCGTCGCGCGAGCCCTTACGCAGGAACGGGATTGGGCTGCCGTGAGCGGCGATCACCTTGTCGTACTCGATCCCCGCAGCTTGCATCGCCTCCTGCACGCGGCGGCAAGGGTGCACCTTGGGCCCGCCCTCGTCGCCGTGGCAGACAAACAATGTCGGCTTCTCATCCATCTGAGTCCTCTCTGGCGTGAGCTGGCCGCCAGGCTATCGCGAGGCGGGATCTCGCGGAACCGGGACGGGACGGGCTCGCAGCCGGCCTGCACGAACCTCTAGGGCGCTCCACAGTTTGCCTATGCAATACTTAGGCAGATGCCAGACGTGCCGATAGGTGATGCGGCGAGGGCGATCGGCGTCAGCCAGGACACGCTGCGCCGGTGGGATCGCCTGGGGAAGTTGAAGACGCGTCGCGACGCCCGCGGGCGGCGGCTGGTGTCGAGCAAGGACGTTGAGCGATTGGCGCGGCGGCCGCAACGCCACGCGACCGGCGTGCCCCTTTCGGCGCGGAAGCGATTCGAGGGAACCGTGCGGTCCGTCGAGCAGGATGGGGTCATGGCGCTGGTTGAGCTCGAGGCCGGCCCGTTCCTCGTCACTGCGGCCATCACGCGCGACTCGGTTGACGAGCTCGGGCTCGCCCGAGGAGTGACAGCGACCGCGACCGTCAAGGCCACATCGGTGATGATCGAGCGCGGCGGCCGATGAGAGGCCGCCGATCGATCCCCTTGCTCGTGGCCCTGCTGACGCTCGCCGCGTGCGGCAGCAGCAAGAGCAATACCACGACCAGCAACGGCAGCACGAGCAGCAGCAGCGGGAAGCCGACGCTCGTCATCTCTGCCGCCGCCTCGCTCAAGAAGGCATTCACCACCTACGGAACCCAGTTCTCCGCCGCCAGCGCGCGCTTCTCGTTCGCGGGCTCGGACATGCTGGCTGCCCAGATCGAGCAAGGGGTCAGACCGGACGTGTTCGCCTCCGCCAACACCAAGCTTCCCGCGATGCTGTACGGCAAGGGCCTCGTCGACAAGCCGGTCGTGTTCGCGGCCAACAAGCTCGTGCTGGCGGTGCCGGCCGGCTCGAGCAAGGTCAAGAGCCTGGCCGACGTGGAGAAGCCGGGCACCGTGCTGGTTGTGGGAACTCCCACCGTTCCCGTGGGGGACTACACGAACACCGTGCTCGCTAGATTGACGCCCGCCCAGCACCGCGCGGTGCTGGCAAGCGTCAAGGACCGCGAGCCGGACGTGACGGCGATCGTCGGCAAGCTCAGTCAGGGTGCCGCCGACGCCGGGTTCTTGTACATCACCGACGTCAAGGCAACCGACGGAAAGCTGAAGGCCATCGACCTGCCCGCCAGCCTTCAGCCGCGCGTGGCCTACGGCGTCGCGGTCATAAAGGGAGCGCCTCACCCTTCTCAGGCGCAGCAGTTCGTGGCGGGCTTGGTCAGCGGAGCGGGGCGCGGTGACCTGCGTGCCGACGGGTTCCTACCGCCCTCCTAGGCCGAGCGTGGCCCGTACCCGGCCGCTGTGGTTCGCGCTGGTTCTTGCGCTGGCCAGCGCCGTCACTCTGGCGTTCCTGTTCATCCCGGTGCTGGGGATCTTCGTCAACACCAGCGTCGCCCGGCTCGTGTCGAGCCTGGGCAACCCGGAGTCGACCGACGCCCTGCGGCTAAGCCTCGAGACGACGGCCATCGCGGTCGCGGTCATCGCACTGGTCGGGACGCCTGCCGCGTACGCGCTCGCGACCCGCAGCTTCCGTGGCAAGGCGGTGCTGGTGACCGTGATCGAGCTGCCGCTCGTCCTGCCCCCGGCGGTGGCGGGAATCGCGCTGCTGGCGGCATTGGGACCAAACGGGATTCTGGGCGGAGTGCTCAAGGACGCACACATCACGCTCGTCTTCCAGACGGCGGGCGTCGTCGTCGCCCAGGTGTTCGTGGCCTCCCCCTTCTACCTACGCATGGCGCAGACGGCGTTCGCGGGCATCGACCGCTCGCTGCTCGACACCTCGCGGACGCTGGGCTCGACCGAGGCGGGGTCGTTCGCGCGAGTGGCGATCCCGGTCGCGCTGCCTGCACTGACAGCCGGGCTGGCGCTCGCCTGGGGCCGTGCCCTTGGAGAATTCGGCGCCACGCTGATGTTCGCGGGCTCGCTGCAGCGGGTCACCCAGACGGTGCCATTGGCGATCTACGACGAGTTCGCAAACGATTTTCCGGCCGCGCTCGCGCTTTCGGCGATCCTGGTTATCGTCTCCGCAGCCGTGTTGATTGCTGTCAGATTCGTTGTAGGCACGGCCGCTCTCGGCAGTGCTGGACGCTGAGCTCGCCGGGCCGGTCGGCGACATGGAGCTCGACGTCGCGCTCCATGTCGCCCCGGGCCAGTGCCTGGCGCTGGCAGGTCCATCTGGTGCCGGCAAGACCACGATCCTGCAGATGATCGCCGGAACCCAGACCCCAGAGCGCGGCCGCGTGACCTGCGGTGATGAGATATGGCTCGATCGCTCGCGCGGCATTGTCCTGCCCCCGGAGCGCCGCAGGTGCGGCTACGTACCGCAGGATCACGCTCTCTTCCCCCACCTGTCCGCCTGGCGCAACGTTGCCTATGGGCTGGGAAGCCAACGTCGGTCCGAGCGGCACAGGCTGGCACTCGAGCTCCTCGAACGGTTCAGTCTCGGCCACCGCGCGGGAGCCCGACCGCAGACGCTCTCGGGGGGGGAAAGGCAGCGGGTCGCGCTGGCCCGCGCGCTGGCCATTGCCCCCCGCGTGCTGTTGCTCGACGAGCCCCTGGCGGCGCTCGATACCCGGACACGGGCCCAGGCGGCCCGCGAGCTCGGCGCCGTCCTGCGCCAGGCCGGAATCCCCTCGCTGCTTGTCACCCACGAGTTCCATGAGGGCGCCCTGCTGGGCGACCGGGTGGCGGTCATCGATCGCGGCACCGTCATCCAGGAGGGTCGGCCGGAGGAGCTGGCGGCGGCGCCGCGCTCGGCGTTCGTGGCGGAGTTCACTGGCTCCGTGGTGCTGACCGGCCACGCCCGCGCAGACCGCGGTCCACTGACCGTGGTCGAGCTCGATGGCGGCGGGATCGCCAGCGCGACGGACCCCGGCGAGGGATTGGTCGCGATCAGCGTATTTCCGTGGGAGATCACGCTCCGCCCCCACGACGAGCACGGCCACGACTCGGCTCAGAACCGGCTCATCGCCCGCGTGCACTCCCTGACGGCGGTGGGGAACCGCGTGCGGGTGGGGCTCGAGGCGGGACAGCCACTCGTGGCCGAGGTGACACAGGCGGCCGCCGATGATCTGGGGCTACGGGTCGGCCTCGAGGTCGCGGCCTCCTGGAAGGCGACTGCCACCCGGGTTACCGCCCGCTGAGCGCTCCCCATTCGACCACCGTCGCCCCCCACGTGAATCCGCCGCCGAACGCGGCCAGCAGAACCTTGTCGCCGCCCCTGAGTCGCCCTTCCTGGGCGGCGACCGACAGCGCGATCGGAAGCGTCGCGGTCGACGAGTTCGCGAACCGGTCGACGTAGTCGACCACCCGGCTCGGGTCGAGTCCGAGACGGCCACCGACGCCGCGGATGATCCGCGAGTTGGCCTGGTGGTAGACAAACAGGTCCACCTCGTCAAGCGCCAAGCCGCTGGCGTCGAGCGCCTCGCGCGTGACCGCCTCGAGGCGGGACACCGCCTCCCGGAACGTGTCCGGCCCCCGCATGCTGATCCGGCCTCCACGGTCAAGCCTGATCAGCTCGGCGCCGCCGTGGTCTGAGTGCAGAACGACCGGGCCGATCGCGCCGGCAGTCCCCGCGGCCGCCCTCACAACGGCGGCGCCGGCGCCGTCGGCGAACAGCGGCGCCGTCTCCCGGTCATTGAGATCGAGGAATTTTGAAAGGAAATCCGCCCCGACGACTAGCGCGCTGCGAGCCCTGCCGGCCTCGATCTGCCCGCTGGCCATGGCCAGCCCAGCCAGCCAGCCCGTGCAAGCGGCGCCGACGTCGAACGCCGCCGCCCCCTCTGCGCCAATCATCCCCGCGACCAGCGGGGCCGCGTTGGGGGTGATCTCGTCGGCGCTCGAGGTGGCCACCACCACCAGGTCGAGAGCCGTGGGTTCGATAGCGGCCTGCGCCATTGCCTGCCGGGCGGCGGTGGCGGCGAAGTCGGTCAGCCGCTCGCCCTCCACCGCCCAGGGGCGCTCACTCGCGCCTGTCCGCTTGACGATCCAGCCCTCACCCACGCCGAGCTGCTCGGCGATCTCGGCGTTGCTGACCCGACGTTCCGGCACCGCCATGGCCACGGAGGCAATCGCTGCGCGGGCTGGGGTAATCGTCCCGCGAGGGTTAGTGGGAGATTGACCTGAATTATTCATGTCGATCTTCCACTGGTCGCCGGAGCCCCGCCCTGCAGGCCGCGCGGCAGGTCATGTCTGGTCGATCGGCACCAGCCGGCGGCGCCGAAAGCGCCAGCCATCCGGCGTGCGTGCGTATTGGTCTTCGTACTCGCCCACCAAATCCACGTACGTGCCGCTGCCTCCAGTCTTGGCGACATGCAACACGAGCGCCGCCGTGCCTGCCGCCACGTCTGACTCGACCTGCTCCAGACGCAGCAGCGTCATCTGATGCTGTGTGCGCCGCGACTTTTTCTGCGCCCGATAGTCGGCCCATTCCGCCAGCCCCGCCGCGCCCAGGATCTCGCGCCCGCGGATGAAGAGCACCGCGTCCTCGGTGCATAGTCCCGCTACGTCGTGCCAGCGACGGTGGTCGAGCAGCCACGCGTACTCAGTCACCAGCTCCTCAATGGCGAGCCGGTCCTCGATGGGGATGTCGCCCACCGGGCCGACTCTACTGCGCGCCGCGTGGCCCTCTGACCATCCGCAGCCCGCCCGCCGGGCTGAGCGTCGGGACCTTGGCGATCCGCAGTCGGTGCCCGCGCACGAGCTGCGGCCGCATCTGCTGTAGCAGGATCGTGGCCACCGCTTTGACCACCAGCTGGCCGAAGCGCTTGCCGATGCATACCCGGCTCCCGCCTCCGAACGGGATGTAGGCACCTGCGGGGAGCGCCCGGCGGGCCTC
>VAWT01000161.1 GCA_005883415.1 Actinomycetota bacterium
TTGCGCTCGTGAATCCGCCGATCACGAATACCGCGGTGTCGGGGATGCCCTCCGCGCAGGCGGGCGTCGCGGCCGCGGTCGCTTCGACCAGCCGCCAGGTCGGGATGACGCTAGGGGTGGCGGTGATCGGCGCGATCGCGGGAGGGAGCGTCGTCGGCGCGATCGGCAAGGGATTCGCGGTCGCCACGCACTCGGGTTGGTGGGTGATCGCGGGCCTAGGGGCTCTGACCCTGGTCGTTGGGTTGTTGACGACCGGGGACTGGGCGCGTGCGACGGCGGTTCGGACGGCGGAGCGATTCAGGGAACCCGTGGTGTCGCGGGCGTAGCGTGGTGTGCTGCAAATGGCCCCATGTACGGGCCTTTTGCAGCAATCGACGCTCAGCCGAACGCCACGATCAGTCGCCCGTAAGCCCCGAATGCCCCGCGCTACCCGCGAGGCCCGGGTCGATGCCCAAACGGAGGCGCGCTCCCGCGACAGCGGGCGCGCCTCCATAAGAACCTGTGCAATACGGGTCCGGGCTCGCGAGGGCGGGGCTTTGGCCGGCCGCGATCGCGATCGCGGCGGCCGCGACGCTCACTCCTGCCCGTATGTGACGACCCGTCCCCACAGGCTTTTCGTTCCCCAGATACCTCGCCGCAGGCACTCGAGCTGGACGATCTGCGAGTGGTCGACGAACAGGTTGACCTCGGGTCCGTAGTTCTTGATGTACCAGCCGAACACCTCGGGGTCGGCGGCCTCGAACATGACCTTCTCCAGACCGAGCTCGCGCGCGATCGTCGCGACGACGTCGGTGCGCCAGCTGGTGACCTCCTCGGTGATCCCCTCGGACTCGATCATGATCATGTAGGCGCCCGCATCGAGGCACCGCTTGGCGAGGTCGATCGCGTAGCTGGTGTCCCGGGTGCCCTCCTGCTCGAGCTCCTCGGGCGTGGTCGCGCCGCCGGCTCCGAACTGGATCCCGACCTCGGGCTTGGCCTTCAGCCCCGCCCGCTGCACGCGCTCGACGAGGCGCACGAAGTCCTCGGTTGGAAGGCTGATGAACCCAGCCGAGATCTCGAGGATGTCGAAGCCAATGCGGGCCACCTCGTCGATGTACCGGTCGGTCGCCTCGGGCCCCTGTGTCAACACGTGCTCGATGAAGCCACCGGTCGATACGAGTACGTCGTGGTCGTGGGCGATGTCGAGGATCTCCCGCAGCGCCGATTCGGGCATCAGCGTGAACGCGCCGCCCGCGAACTTGAGCGCATCGACGTGCTCGCCCATCGTCTCCAGTACGTCGCGCAGGTAGCTCGGCCCGACGACCGAGTAGTAGGACCCGCGGATCTCGGTCATCCCTCGAGTGCGCGGCTTGGACGGCCGCTCATTGGACCGGATGAATGAAAAGGAGCTCGTTGACTCGGTAGTGCTCATCTCAATACCTCCAACGTGTCTGTCAGCTGCCGCGTCTCGATCTCATCGAGCGCCGCGACCGCGTCCTTAATTTCTTCACGCCGTCCATCCTCGACGCGGGCGCAGGCCAGACGGTCGAACTTCTCCGCCACCGTATCCCACTCCATTGGACGGGTGTGGAAGCCCTCGTAGTCGCGCTGCTCGCGCTCGAGCACCTGGCCGTCCCGGAGCTGGAGCCTGATCCTGGCGCTGTGCTCCTGTGGGAAGCGCTCTGAGAGCGAATCGTCCGGCTTGATCTCCACCCGGTGCAGGAGATCCTGGACGTCGTCGGCGGAGATCCGCTCCGGCCGATACTGGTCGGGCAGCACCTGGCCGTCGAGCAGCGCGACGGCGAGCAAGTAGGGCAGCGCGTGGTCCGCCTCCTCCTTGGTGTGGACCTCGTACTTCGAGCCCTCCTCGCCGCCGCCGATGATGTCGAACGCCACCTGGAAGGTGTCGAGCTCGATCCGCTCGACCTGATCGGGTTTGACCTCGTTCTCTTCCTGCAGCTCGATCAGGGCCTCGATAGCGGACTGGGAGTGGATCTCGGCGTTGAACTTCTTGAGGATCGTCCGCGTGACCGACTCCAGGTCTTCCTGGGACCAGTCGATCTCGAATTCGCCGGAGATCGCGTCCATGAAGCCCTTGTTTCCCTCGAACACCTCCCGCGGTCCGGTGATCCCTCGCTTTGCCAGAAACGCCGCGTGCGTGGCGCCGAAGGACACCGCCGGATATGCCAGCCCCTTCCAATGCGAGAGCGAGCCTGTGCGCGTGACCCGCAGCGCGTTAAGCGAAGTGCCGGCGATGGACACGGCATTGGCCGTGTGTTCGCGATCGAGCCCCAGCGCGCGCGAGACCCCTGCGGCCACGGCGTAGGCGCCCTGCGTCGTGTGGTCGAACCCCTTGGCCCGCACGGGAGCGACGTCCGAAAGGCGAGTCTGGACCTGGTAGGCGACGGCCAGCGCCGTCAGCAGCGTCCGCCCGTCGGCCTGCGCGTAGTCGCACGCCGCCAGCACCGGCGCCAGGTTGTCGCTCGGATGACAGGTCTCGCCGGGCGCCAGATAGGAGTCGTTGAAGTCCAGGTAGCGGACCAGTGCCCCGTTGTAGAGAGCGGCGCGGTCGGGCGCCGTGCGACCGGCATCGATCTGCGCCGACAGCGGTTCGCCGCCGAATTCCCGATTCTGCTCGGCGATCATCTTTACCGGCTCGCCTTCGAGCGCCCCCAGCGCGCACCCCAAGGCGTCGAGCACCCGGAGCTTGAGCTGCTCGCGCGCCTCCTCGGATAGCTGGTCGAAATCGGCCCGGGTCACGAACTCCGCCAACTGCTCGACCCGGGTGGACGCGGAAGTGGTTGCCATACGAATTCGCTTGCCTGCTTGTTAATTTGTAAACCGTGAAGGCGATCGTCTATGAGCATCACGGCGGGCCCGAGGTCCTCGAGTTCAAGGACGTTTCCGACCCGTCTCCCCGCGAGGGCCAGGTCCTCGTCGATGTCGAGGCCGCGGGCGTCAATTACCGCGACGTGTACGAGCGCGAGGGTCGGTCCTACGCGGTTGAACCGCCGGCGGTGATCGGAGTCGAGGGCGCGGGAACGGTCGCCGACAGCGGAGAGCGCGTGGCATGGATCGGCGCCCAGGGCAGTTACGCCGAGCGTGTCGCCGCCCCCCGCGATCGACTGGTGCCGGTGCCGGACGGCGTCTCCGTCGAGGTCGCCGCCGCCGCCCTGCTTCAGGGGATGACGGCTCACTTCCTGGCGTCCGACTCCTATCCGATCGAGGACGGCGACTGGGTGCTGGTCCACGCCGCTGCCGGCGGTGTGGGGCTGCTGCTGACCCAGATCGCCAAGCTGCGCGGCGGGCAAGTGATCGCGACGACCTCGAACGAGGAGAAGGCGGCGCTGGCGCGGGAGGCCGGGGCCGACGAAGTGATCGGCTACGAAGGGTTCGCCGAGCGCGCCAAGGAGATCGCCGGCGGCGAGGGCGTCGCCGCCGTGTACGACGGCGTCGGCAAGACGACCTTCCTCGACGGCTTCAAGGCGCTCAGGCCGGTCGGGCGGATGATCCTGTACGGATCGGCCAGCGGCCAGCCCGACCCGCTGGATCCCACGATCCTCGCCTCGGGCGGCTCGCTGTACGTGCAGCGCCCGACGCTCATGACCTACACCCGTACCCCGGAGCTGCTGCGCGAGCGCGCCGAGGCGCTGTTCGACCTGATCGCGGAGGGCAAGCTCCGCGTGCGGATCGGCGCCCGCTATCCGCTGGCTGAAGCGCGCCAGGCGCACGAGGACCTCGAGGCCCGAAAGACGACCGGGAAGCTGCTCCTAATCCCTTGACGCCGGAGACGCACTTCTTTGAGGACGACGGAGGGATCCCCAACTCGCGCCTGCCCGTGCTCGTCTACCACGGGGTCGAGGCCGCCCAGGCGGCTTCAAGCTGCGAGGAGCTGTTCGCCGACAACGGTTGGCTCGGCTCGTGGCGCGACGGGATCTTCTCCTACCACCACTTCCATTCCACCGCGCACGAGGTGCTGGGAATCGTCTCGGGCTCGGCCGCCGTCGTCCTGGGCGGACCATCGGTCGGCGAGCACTTCGAGGTGCAGACAGGCGACGTCCTCGTCCTGCCGGCAGGCACCGGTCACTGCAATGCCGGCTCCACCGACCTCCTCGTGATCGGCGCCTACCCGGACGGGATGTCGTGGGATCTGCGCCGCGGCGACCCGGCCGAGCATGAGGAGGTGCTCCAGAACATCGCCGGTGTGCCGCTGCCTAAAGCCGACCCGGTGGAGGGAGCCGACGGCTCCCTCCTCAACCTTTGGGGGAAGACTTAGGCTGCTTCGCGTAGCGCGGCCAGCTCTGGCGTCCGCGCCAGCCGCCGCAGGCCCTGCTCCTCGAGCTGCCGGGTGCGCTCGGCCGAGATGCCTAGCTCCTTGCCGGCCTGGCCGAGCGTCCGCGGCTCCTCGCCGGCGAGTCCGAAGCGGAGCCGGATCACGTTGCGCTCGGACTCCGGAAGCTTCTCGATGACCTCGTTCAGCTGCTGCTCCGTCTCGCTACCGGTGATCTCCTCGATCGGCTCGGGCCGGTCTGAGGCGAGCAGCTCCCCTAGCGAGGTCTCGCCCTCCTCGTCCACGGTCTGGTCGAGGCTCGTCATGCTGCGGCTCAACTCGCGAAGCTCCCGCACTTCCTCCAGCGGGAAATCGGCCACCTCGGCCAGTTCCTCGTCGGACGGCTCGCGCGCGAGCTTGGTGGCCAGCTCGGACTCGAGCTTGCGGAGCTTGGTCTGGCGCTGGGCCACGTGAACCGGCACCCGAATGGTCCGGCCCGTGTTCTGCAGGCCGCGCTGGATGGCCTGACGTATCCAGAGCGTGCCGTAGGTGGAGAACTTGAATCCACGGCGCCAGTCGAATTTCTCGACAGCGCGGATCAGGCCGAGCATGCCCTCCTGGACGAGATCGCCCATGGGCAGCCCCAGACCCTGGTAGCGCCGTGCCTGCGACACAACGAGGCGCAGGTTGGAGTTGATCATCCGCTCCTTGGCCTCGAGGTCACCGCGCTCGATCTGCTTCGCCAGCTCGACCTCCTCGGCGGCGGTCAGCAGCGGGTAACGACGGGCTTGTGAGAAGAACTGCTCGAGCGACTCCTTGACGACGCTCTCCTGCTCACGACCACTTTCCCGCTCGGCCGTCGCGGCACGACGTCGCTGGCGGGCATTGCCAGTCGCCGTCTGCCGCTTCCTCGGCAGCCCGGATCGAACACCTTCAGTTGTTTCATGCTGGTCGCCACGGGACCTAGCGCCGGGACGGCCGTTCTCAATCTTGCTCATCGTTCCGATCTCAATACGATAATTCGCGGTTCCAATTGTTGGTGAATTATAGCAACTTGTTCGACGTCTGTCGAACGTCGTCTGGTCGGTATGGCGCGTCCTGGCACGGGTCGCGCCGCCGAGCGGCTGCCGCGAGGCGGGCCGGGCGCGGCGCGTCGCTGGCCCTGCGCCGCGCCTGGTGTCGCGGCGTGACCGCCAGCTCGGTAATCCAGGTGTCGACTACCCATTCATGACTCATTAGACGGCCTCCGAGTACGCAGGCTTCCCGGCGACCTCTTCCGCCGGCCTTTCCTCGACCACCTCGGTGTCCCGCGCACCGCCTCGGACGGTCTGCAACACCACGAGCGCGACGATCAGCGCAGCCGTGGCGATGCCGGCGGACACCACCCACGCCAGGTGATAGCCGCCGGTCAGCGCGGCGGTGTGGGAGGAGCCCGATGCCAGCAGGTGGCTGGTGCGCGTGGTCGAGAGCGCCGCCAGGACCGCCAGCCCGAGCGCGCCGCCCACCTGAAGGGTGGTGTTGACCAGCCCGGAGGCGAGGCCCGCTTCGCTGGGCGTCGCGCCCGACATCGACAGCGTCATCAGTGAGGGGAACGACAGCCCCGCGCCCACGCCGAGCAGCAGCATCGACGGCAGGAGGTCAACCGCGTATGAGGCGTGGATCGGTACCCGGGTGAGCCACACCAGCCCCAGGATCAGCATGGCCAAGCCCGGCAGCAGCGTCGCCTTGGGGCCGAAGCGGGCGTTCAGCCGGGCGGAGAACCCCAGCGACAGGACCCCGATGCCGAGGCTGACCGGCAGGAACGCGAACCCTGTTCCGATGGCGCTGTAGCCCAGCACGTGCTGCATGAACAGCACGCCCAGGAAGAACATCCCGAACAGTCCTGCGACCATCAGAAGCTGGACGACGTTCGCGCCCGATACGTTGCGCGAGCGGAATATGCGCAGCGGGATCAGCGGCTCCTTCGCGGTGGCCTCCCGGGCCACGAAGGCGCCCAGCAGCGCTAGCGCCGCAGCGCCGAAGCCGAGCGTGTGGGCCGAGCCCCAGCCATAGTCGGTGGCCTTGACGATCGTGTAGACGGCGAGCATCAGTGCGCTGGTCACTAGGCCGGCGCCGGCGATGTCAATGCCCCAGTGAAGGCCCGGCACCTCCCCGTCTCGGGCCACCAGCCGCGCGGCAAACAGCGCGGTGATCACTCCGATCGGAATGTTGATGAAGAAGATCCAGTGCCAATTGATCGCCTGCGTCACGATCCCGCCGAGCAGCAGCCCGAGGGATGCGCCGGCTGCCGCGACGAAGCTGTAGACGCCGATCGCCTTGCCCTGCTCCTGGGGCTCGGGGAACATCGTCACCACCATCCCGAGGATCACGGCGGAGGTCAGAGCGCCGCCGATACCCTGCACGAAGCGGGCGCCGATCAGAAATCCCTGGCTGTTCGAGAGGCCGCAGGCCAGCGAGGCGAGCGTGAACAGGGCCAGCCCGGCCATGAACACCCGCTTGCGACCGATGAGGTCACCGAGTCGGCCGGCGAGTAGCAAGAGCCCGCCGAAGGTGATCAGGTAGGCGTTCACGACCCAGGCCAGGTTCGGCTGGGAGAAATGTAGGTCGCGCTGGATTGACGGCAGCGCAACATTTACGACGGTCGAGTCGAGGATGATCATCAGCATCCCCACGCAAAGGACGACCAGCGCGATCCAGCGGCTTCGTCCGGTCTCGGTCACGGCGTTCCCTCCGTTTATTCGCTCCACGGATGGAACTGTATCAAATCGTCCCGTTCGAGATCATCCCTATTAAGGTGATTTAGGTCACGGAGTGTCCGCAGAGTGGTCCCTACCGAACGATGTCCCGTCAGTTCCGGGGGTCGGAACCCGAGGGGCAAAGTTGGCGCAGAGCGGCGACCCGCGCCGCGGCGTGGCTAGGCGGCGCGCTAGGCGACCTGCGCCGTGGCGTGCTAGGCGACCTGCGGGCGCGGCGTGCTAGGCGACCTGCGGGCGCGGCTCGCGCCGGCGGACGCCCTTGCACGTACCCGGCTCGCCGAGACGCTGGCGCACCAGCTCACACAGACCGTCGAGTAGCTGCTCGCCCCTGCTCTCCCGAAGCGAGGCCAGCACGTCTGCCTGGACCTCCATCGACACCTTGTCGGCGGCGGCGACCTTCCGGGCCCCGGCCTTTGTGACCTCCACGACGCGAGCGCGACGGTCGGCAGGCGACGGCACGCGCTGGGCCAGCCCCGCCTCCTCGAGCTCATCGAGGGTCACCACCATGGTCGTCTTATCCAGCCCCACCAGCTCGGCCAGCTCCTTCTGGGTGTGGGCGCCGGTCATCGCGGCGGCGAGCACCGCGTGGCCCCTTGGAGAAATACCGAGCGGCTCAAATGCTCCGGCGAGCTCGGTCGCCAGCGAGTAGTGTGCCTGGGCCAGGAGCCAGTTGAGGTTCCCGAGGAGGCACGCCGGGCAATCCTCGGTCGCCGTGTCGGCGGGTTCCCCGGTCACCATCGGCTTGGATCCCGCGCGGACCTCGACGTCACCCGCGATGCCGGCCTCGACGTCACCCGCGATTGCGCTCATTTGCTGGATCTTAGCAGCGGGTCGGTCGCGAATCAGATTATCTGGTACGGACCTATACCGTTAGCGTGCTGGCGAGCCAGCGGGCGGCGGAGTCGAACTGCCGAGGATCGATGTGGTGCCCGCCCTCGTGTTCGTGGTAGGAGACGTCGAGTCCGGCGCCCTCCAGCAGCTCGCGTGCTCGCTGGGCGAAGGCCACGTCGATGATCGGATCCCGCCGGCCGTGGGCGATGAACGCCCGCAGCCGTTGGCGGTCCTGTAACGAGGGCTCCCAACCCTCGACTGTTGGAACGAAGCCGGAGAAGGCGAGAATCCCGGCTGGGGCAGGGCGGTCGCCCGACAGTCCGAGCGCGTAGCTCATCACCGTCCCCATCGAGAACCCTCCTAGCACCGTTCGGTCGGCGCCGACGCCGGTTCGCTCCCACAACTCGTCGTGGAGCTGGGCGAGCTTGCGGCGCGACTCCTCGAACGTCCGCAGGTCCGGATAGCCGACGCGCGGGACCTGGTACCAGTGATACCCGGGTGAACCTGGAAGCTGCAGCGGCGCCCGGGGGGCGACGACGTGCAGCCGACGCTCGCTGTCGAGAAGGTCGGCCAGCCCCAGCAGATCGCGCTCGTCCGTTCCCCGCCCGTGGTGTAGGACGAGCAGCCCGTTCGGCTCCTGGTCGGCGGGTCGCTGTTCGAATTGAAGCTCAGCCATGGGGTCCCGCGGCTAGATCGGCAGTCCAGCTAGGCACATGCCAATCGACCTTACAGTCGTTTTGACGGACGAGCCCGGGCTCGGGCGCGTGCCGGCCCCGGCGCGCGGCCCCTCAGTCGACTGGAACGCCGAGCGTCCTCGCAGTAGGCGACTTCGGCACCGAGTGGGGATCTGGATCAGTGCCCAGCACCCGGTCGCCCATCTTCGAGGTGATGCCCATCCAGTAGCGCTCGTGCTTGAAGTGGTGCAAGCGGTGATTGCGCCAGATTGATCTGTACCACCGGGTCTTCGGCACGTACGGGGTGTGAATGAGGAAGTGCGACCACTCGTAGCGCAGCAACGCGAGGTAGGAGAGAACAGTGGCGGTGAGGGTGAGCGGGAGGAAGTGCCCGCCGAGCAGCGCGACGGCGGCCCACACCACGCCGGCGGCCACCACCGGGATCTGGACGACGAAGCTCAACACCTCGGGCGGCTTGAGCAGGACGCGGTCGAGGTCGGAGGGGTCGCGGTGGTGGATCCGGTGCTGGACCGAGCCGTATAGCTCGATCCGCCGCCCGGCCACCTTGAATGCAGGCAGGTGAAGGAGGTATCTGTGGATCACCCACTCGACGAACGGCTGCGCCGCGACGATCGCGACCGGGACGAGGGCGTCGTGCCAGGACCATCGTCCCACCGCGACTCGCGCCGTCACTGCCGCGGCGATGAACACGAAGACGGCGCGGGGCGAGAAGTGGCGGATGAACTCGCGCCAGCAGGTCCCGAGGCTCCTCAGGTCCGCCCGCTTGGCGGTGAGCGACTCTTGGTAACCAACCGGTACCTGCCCGGTGCTCACGTTCGCTCGCTCGCTGCGGACTTCGGGGACGGCGCGATCGAGCCCAGCAGCTCCGCCGCCGGCGAGAGGGCGTCTCGCGCAACGGTGGCGGCCGCGTCGGGGTCGCGATCGGCGATCGCGCGCGCGATCGGGCGCCGGTAGTCGCAGCGCTCCAGCTCGTGCTCGAGCCAGCCCAGACTGAAGTAAGGGTCGGCGTGCACGGCGCGGATCAAGCTGTTGAACGCCAGCTGATAGGCGATGTTTCCCGCGCCGTCGAGGAGGTGCTTCCAGAAGCGCTGGTCGAGCGGCAGGAGCTCCGGGCCGTGCGCGACCGAGGCCAGCGTCTCGCCGGCCTCGAGCAACTCGGCCCGCAGACCGTCGCTGGCGCCCTGCGCGCACAGGCGCGCGGCGTCCACGCCGATGACTGCCCTCATCTGCAGCGCGGATAGCAGCAGGGGCAGCATCCCCTCCATGGCCTCCGGGTGGTCGGCGATCACCGCCAGCAGGTCGAGGCCGGCCGAGCGCCTGAACTCGAGCACCTTGGTGCCGCCGCCGTGGACGGTCTTGACCAACCCCACCTGCTCCAGCCGTTTGAGCGCTTCGCGCACCACATGCCGGTTGACCTGGAATACGTCGCTGAGCCCGCGCTCGCCCGGGAGGGTGGAGCCGGGCGCATACCGGCCGCTGAGAATCTCCGCGAGTAGCTGCCCGAAGACCTCGTCGGGGAGCGATCGCGTCTGCGCGGGCCGCAGCACGGGCGCCACCATATCAAACTGGTCCAACCAGCTGACCAGCAGCCGCGGCGGCGGCCTGCGCGGCGGGATGTTTCTGTCGCCTCACGACAGAAACATCCACCAGGCTCCCGCTTCCTGGGTCAGCCGTCTAGTGGGCCTCGGCGCGCTCGCGATGCTCGTCGGCATCGGCGCGCTCGTGGTGATTGGCCTCGAGGTATTCGATGATCTGATCGGGATCGGAGAGCGCGGTGCCGTCTTCGAGCAGCAGGGTCGGTATCTCCTCGCTACCTGTCTTGCGCCGCAGCTCCTCGCGGTCCGCTGGTTCGGCGGGGACCTGCCGTGCGATGAACGACACTCCCAGCTCGGTGAGCCGCTGGCGCACCCTGCCCGAGTGCGGGCACCACTCCGCCTGGTAGAGCTCGATCGGCATACCTATGCGCTACCCCGCGCGGGAAGCGCCTATGCCTCGGAGCGGGCCTCGTCCTCGGCTTTGCTCTCCCCCTCGTCGGCGCCCTCCTCGTCTGCGCCGCCGTTCTCCTCGTCCTCTGAATCGCCCTCGGCCAGCTCGCGCTTCAGCACCTTCCCCGTCGGGTTGCGGGGCAGCTCGTCGATGAACTCGATCTCTCGGGGAACCTTGTAGCGCGCCAGGTTCGATTTCACATGGCTCTTGAGGTCGTCCTCGGACGCCTTCTGACCGTCATTCAGGACCACGAACGCCTTCAGCCGCTGGCCGAACTTCTCGTCATCGACGCCGATCGCCGCCGCCTCCGACACGGCGTCGTGGCTTGACAGGACATCCTCCACCTCCTTGGGGAACACGTTCTCGCCGCCGGATACGATCATCTCGTCGTCGCGACCCTCGACGAACATCCGCCCGGCCTCGTCGAAGCGCGCGATATCGCCTGTGGCCATCAGGCCTTCGATCACGTCCTTGCTGCCCCCGCCTGTGTAGCCCTCGAACAGCATTTGGTTGCCGACGAAGATCCGGCCCGTCTCCCCCTGGAGCACCTGCCGGCCTTTGTCGTCGTAGAGGCGGACGATGGACCCCCTCGCCGGCTTGCCCGCCGTGCCCGGCGCCCTGCGCATGTCCTTTGGGGTGGCGAGCGTGGCCGCAGCCACCTCGGTCGACCCATACATGTTGTAGAGGTTGTCGCCGAACTCGTCCATCCACCTGATCGCCAGATCTCCCGCTAGCGCCGAGCCACTGGCGTTTACGGCGCGCAGCGAGCTCGTGTCGTAACTGTTGCGCACCTCTTCCTCCAGCTCCAGGATGCGCTGAAGCATTACCGGCACGACGACGAGTACCTCGCACCGGTATTTCTCGATGTCGGCCAGGCACTGCTCCGGGTCGAATCGGCGCCGGAGCACGAACGTCGCGCCGAGCGCCATCCCCAATACGAAATTCGAGAAGCCCCAAGCGTGGAACAGCGGCGCCCCGATCCTGATCACGTCGCCCTCGTGCTGCGGGATCCGCTCCAGCAGCGAGGCCGGCGCGTCGAGTGTCAGCGGCGTGTTGGTTCGGGATGCGCCCTTCGGCGTGCCGGTCGTCCCTGAGGTCAGGATCGTCACCCGTCCGGTGCGGCTCGGCGGCGGCAGCGGCGAGTCGTCGCCTTCCTCGATCAGCTCTCCGAGGGTTGGTTCAGACCGCGATCCCTCCTCGTGCCACACGATGAAACGCTGGCGGTTTTTGCCCGCCTCTTCGGTCAGTTCCTCGAACTCCTCGTCGTAGATCAGCGCCGCCGCTTCCTCGCGCTCGCAGACCTCAGTCAGCTGCGGCGCGGCGAACGAGGTGTTCAGCAACAGCACGTCGGCGCCCAGCTTGGTCACGCCGATAGCTCCCTCGACGAAGCCCCGGTGGTCGCGGCACATCAGTCCCACCCGGTCGCCAGCGCCGATTCCCTTCTCCTTGAGCGCGTTTGCCAGTGCGTTCGAGCGCCTATCGACCTCGGCGTAAGTGAGCGAGCCGAGTTCGTCGATGATCATCGTCCTGTCGGGATGGCGCACGGCGCCGATCAGCACCCCGGCAGCAGGAGAGGCGCCCCACCGCGCGCCGATCAGGGCCATCCTGGCCACCTTGTCCGGACGCATCGGCGCGACCATCCCGTGGTTGGCGAGGATCCGCACGTTGTCGAGCTCGTGCACCAGGCGCCGGGGGATGCTCGGGCCGCTCAGCGGCGGGCGCTCGGTCCCCTCCGCTTCTCGCTTTACGTTTTCGAGGCTTCGCCTGACGCTGCCGCTGATCTGCGGCCCCGACAGCAGCTCGGCCAGCGTGCCCCACAGGGCGCCAGGCGCGCCGTAGGACATCCGCATCGTCAGTCGCGTCTGGCCGTCGGCGTCCGGTCGGACCCGCAATCGTCCCCGCTGCTCGACGCCGGTGACGCTCGTCCACACGATGTCGCAGCAGTCGTCGTACTCGACGATCTCCACCAGCCCGCCGACGTTCGCCGACCCCACGCGGACCCGCATCTCATACCGGGCGCCCACGCCGGGGGACCGATCCCCGTCCTGCGGCTCGGAGGTGGTGACCCAGTCGAGCAGAGCCGCGTACTCCGCGGGATCCTTGATGAGCTCCCACACCTCCTCGCGCGAGGCCTCCACCGAGATGCTCTGCTCGATCCTCATCCGATCACCGGCAGCCGGCGCTCTTCGGAGAGTGACTCGAGGATGTCCTGCATGCGGCCGATCACGTCGTCGTATATCTGGTTGACGTCCGGATCGTCGCCGTACGTCTCGCGCAGGTCGATCTTGGGCATGACCTGGATCGTGATCTTCGAGGGCAGCGGGATGTGGCCGAAGACGGCCGGCATCAGCCCGAACGGCAGCCCCAGCATGAATGGCGCCGTCTTTAGCCGCAGGAGCTTGTCGATCCGCGTCAGCTTGGCCAGCCGCTCGCCACGCGTCAGGAACAGAGCGGTCTCCTGGCTGCCGATCGACACCACCGGTTGGATTGGCACGTCCAGCTTGAGCGCCAGGCGGATGAACCCCTTGCGACCCCCGAAGTTGACCTTGCCGGACTCCCAGCTCGGCCGGAAGACCTCGTAGTCGCCGCCGGGGTACACGAGGACGGCCGCCCCACTTTTGAGTGCCAGCTCAGCGTTCCTCGGGTCGGCGGCGACCGTCCCGTACTTGCGCACGATCCGCCCGGCCGGGGAGGCAACGACGCCGTTATGAGCTAGCTGGTAGAAGCGCCGCTCGACGCCGAAGTAGGTGCTGAACGCGAGCACGAACACGAACAGGTCGGGGGCCATGATCCCGCCGGAGTGGTTGCCGACCAGCAGGACCGGCCCCTCCTTCTGGATGTGGTGAAGGCCGCGGACGTCGGCCCGGAAGTAGATGCTGGCCAGCATCCACAGGCCGGGGAGCGTCTCGCGGATGTAGTCCGTGTCCCGCGTGTCGAGATCGGCTGTGGGAACCGCGTCCGCGACGCGTTTGGCGAGCCCACTTATCGCGCCTCCCACGAGCTTCGGGACGGCCTCGAGCGCGTTTGGGACCGCCCCTCCCCCCGCTGCGGCACGCAGCTTCGCTACCGCGTCGGGTGACCCCCGACCGTTTTCCTCCACCTGGGTAGCCATCCCGTCGAGACACTACCCGCTCAGGTGCAATCAAACCCAGCTAGGTCCGGCCGTCGCCCAGGAAGTCCAGGATCGCCTCGTGCGTCTCCCTGGGCCGCTCCAGCTGCGGCACGTGGCCGCACTGGAGCTCCACATGCCGGGCATTCGGCACCGCGTCGCGCACGTATCGCTCGAAGCTGATCGGAACCAGCGGGTCCTTTCTACCCCAGACGAACAGGCTCTCTGGCTCCAGCGAACGGAGCCGGGTCCAGAAGCCGTTCGGCCCGTGCGGCGCATCGAGGTAGATGTTGCGGGCGGCGGCGTAGAAGGCGGCCCTCCCGCGCGGAGTCAGATACGAGCGCAGGAACTCGTCGATCCCAGCCGCCGTCCACTCCGTGTCGGACCCTGGGATGACGTAGCGCACGATGTGCTCGACGATCCACCTCGGGGCCGGTTGGATCAGCCCCAGCTGAGGGGCGACCAGCCGCAGGTAGGGCGCAAACGGACGCGCGCGCAGCCAGGCCAGTGCCGGCGCGAGCATCACCAGCCGATTAACGCGCTCGGGAGCGCTCAGGCCCAGCTCGAGCGCCACCCGACCGCCCATGCTGTTGCCGATCACGTCGACCCGGTCTAGCTCGAGCGCGTCGAGCAGGACGGTCATCGATTGGGCGAAGAAGCGCGCGTTGTAGGTCCCGAGGACCGGCTTGTCGGAGTCGCCGAAACCGGGGAGGTCAACGGCGATCGCACGGTGGCCGTTCGGCGCCAGCGCCGCGAGCGTCGGCAGGAACGACACCTTGGTCGCCCCCAGGCCGTGGATCATCAGTGCCACCGGGCCGGACCCGGCCTCCGAGATCGAGATGCGCCCGCGGGAGGTGTCGATCGTCCGGAACCGGAGCGCGCCATCGCCTTGGGCGGCGGTGGCGGCGAGGAAGCCGACGCCGAGGTGAAGGTCTCGGCGGATCTTCAACCCCCCCCGCCGGTAGGCGTCCATCCCTGCCTGAACGTCGGCGGCGATCGTTGCCCATGTCTTCGCGTCGGCTTCGAGGAGCGCGTCCACACGGCGCCCCTCAGCTGGCACGAGCTTCGCCTGCTCGCCGTTGAGTAGGAGGTCGTAATCGGAGGGTCCCGCCCCGGATAGCCGGATCCGAGCGCGGCTGCGCCCGATTTCGAACGCGAGCGCGTCGTAGCGGCCTACCAGCTCGACCAGGGCATCGGGAGGGGTGTCCCCGGGCGGCGAGGCCGTCTTGAGCCGCTTCTTTGACTTCGGGGCGGCGCCGCTCTCGGCTGCAGCCGCCGCGTCGTAGTCAGGCTCCGCAGACGCTAGCTCCATTCCACTTCCTTTCGGTTGAACGCGGGATGTCTGAGCGCCGGAGTTGCGCGGCGACTGGTTTACCCCACGCTAAGAAAAAGGTCACGCGTACTGGTTAGTGACCAACTTCGGTCCGACGGGTCCCGACGATGCGCAGGCGGGTCCCATCCCCCGGGATCGGGTATGACTCGCCTATGTCGGCCAACAGCGAACTGCTCACGGTTGCGGTCACCGGCCCCACCGGGACTTTCGGGTTCGGTCTGATGCCGCTCCTTGAGTCCGAACCTCAGGTCGGCCGGGTGGTGGGGATCGCGCGGCGCCCGTTCGATCCCGGCGAGCACGGCTGGAGCAAGATGGAGTACCGCCGGGGCGATGTCCGGGACCCGGAAGCCCTGCGCCAGGCGTTCGAAGGCGCGGACGCCGTGGTCCACCTGGCGTTCATTGTCACCGGCAACGCCAGCGCGCAGGCGATCCGGGCCATCAACATCGAGGGAACCGTGAACGCCTTCCGCGCCGCCCGCGACGCTGGCGCTAAGCGGTTTGTGTACGCCTCTTCGGTCGCCGCCTACGGATTTCACCCCGACAACCCGGTGGGCATGACCGAGGAGTGGCCGACGCGGCCGGCGGCCCGTCTGTTCTACGCGCGTGAGAAGGCCGAGCTCGAGCAGCTGTTGGGGGACGAGGCCTCCGGGAGCCCCGAGCCTGCGCTCTACCTGCTGCGACCGCCGGTCGTGCTCGGGCCGCACGCCGTCGGGGCCAAGGAAGCCCTTCCGGCACCCCTGGCGCGAGCGGGATCGAGGCTGCTCGACCTGGTCAACCGTCTTCCGATTCCCGTGCCCATGCTGGCGGCGGACGCGAAGATGCAGTTCATCCATGAGGACGACGTGGGCCAGGCACTGCTGAAGTGCGTTCTGGGCGAGGGTCCACCGGGCGCGTACAACGTCGCCGGCGATGGGGTCTTGACCGGTACCGACGTGGTCCGCGAGCTGGGGCTCTCGCCGATACCGATTCCCGCCCGAGTCGTGCACGGAGCGGCGCGGGCCGCCGCCTCGCTGCCCAGGCCGCGTTTCGTTCCCCCCGCCACTGAGTGGGTGGAGGCGCTCAGCCATCCGTCGATCATGGACACGACCAAGGCGCGGGAGGAGCTCGGCTGGCAGCCACGCTACAGCGCGCTTGAGGCGTTGCGAGAGACGGTACGAGCCCGGGACGGGGGCTAGCCGCTCACGTGGGCGCAGTGATTCAGGGCGTGGCCAGCTCTTTGCCTAACATGCGGCCTCGACTTGTCGACCCAACCAGGCAACGGGAGCTCGCTACGAGCGGCACTTGAGCCCGCGCAGCTAAGGGCTGCGCTAGTCCCGCGGCGCCCGGTTTTCGGGAATCCGTGGGACTCGGCGTCCGACATGTTCGCCGTCTACGCGGCGATCAGCGTGGTCGAACCCTTCCTGCTGTGGGGCGGCGGCAAGATGATGGATGCGATCTTCGGGTTCGGCTCACACTGGTCACTGGGGGTCTTCATCGCCGCCTCGGTTGTTGGCGCAGGCGGGTTCATGACGATCGTGGGGCGCGAGCGGACGAGACTCGCCGTCGACGTGCTGACGATCGCGGGGTGGCTGGCCGGTGACCTGGAGCCTGCTGGCGGCCTTCTTCGCCTATAGCGCTTACACCCTGATCCTCTACCAGTAGCAGCGATTTCGACCGTCCACGAGACGGACTGACTGCCAGTGCCACGCCCGATCGAAGCCGACCACCGCTACGTCGCAGGGCTCGACGGCATCCGCGCCCTGGCCGTGGTGTGCGTGATCCTGTTCCACGTGGGCTTCCCCGGCGCTGGGGGCGGGATGCTGGGGGTAGGGGTCTTCTTCACCCTGTCGGGCTACCTGATCACCGATCTGCTGCTCGATCACTGGCGCCGGAGCGGACACCTGGGTCTGCGGATCTTCTGGCTTCGCCGCGCGCGGCGACTGCTGCCTGCATTGTTCGTGATGCTGGCGGTTGTCAGCGTGTGCGTGGCCGTCTTCGACGCTTCGCAGCTCGGCGGCACCCGCCGGCAGGTGATCGCGGCCATCGGCTACTTCAACAACTGGTCGACGATCGCCCAGAACGGCTCCTACTTCGCCAGGTTCGCGACGCCGCTGCCGCTTGACCACCTGTGGTCGCTGGCGATCGAGGAGCAGTTCTATCTGGTGTGGCCGTGGCTGCTGATGTTGGGGATCAGATTCGTCCGCGGTCGCGGCAGATTGGCGCTGCTAGCGCTGGCCGGCGCGGCCGCGTCGGCGATCGTGATGGGGCTCCTCTACCACTCGGGCTATGACCCCACGCGCGTGTATGAAGGGACCGACACGCGCGCCTTCGGGCTGCTCATCGGGGCGGCGCTGGCATTCGTGCTGCCGTTGGGTGGCCGACTCGGAGAGGGGCTGCGGCCCGCTCCGCCGGATGTCCGCAACCTCCTGGACGCGCTGGGGGTGATGGGCTTCGTCTGCGTCATGGCCCTGGTGTTCGGGACCGACGCCTTCTCATCGTTCCTGTACCCCTGGGGTTTCCTGCTCCTGTCCGTGGCCACCGTGGCCATGATCGTGGCGGCGGTCGAGCGGACCACCAGGCTCGCCGCCGTCCTCAGCTGGGAGCCACTTCGGTGGGTGGGCGTCCGCTCTTACGGGATCTACCTGTGGCAATGGCCGATCATCGCTCTCGCGAGCCGAAACCAGACGGGCTTCAACTTCTTCCGAGCCGTCCCCGAAGTAGCAGCCACCCTGGTTATCGCCATGTTGTCGTGGCGCTACATCGAGGAACCGGTCCGCCACGGCGCGCTGGGCCGGCTGTGGGAGCAGGCCCGGGCGGGCGCCGCCAAGTTCGACGCACGCCGCCGGGCGGTGCGGCTTTCGAGCGGTGCCGCCGTTGCTTCGGTGCTGGCGGTCATCGGGCTGGCCGGAGCGCTTCCCGTGGTGTCGGCCAGCATCGGCTCCACCAGGGGCCAGCTGCTCAACAAGGTCCCCAACTCGGCCGTCCGCGCGGACACAGCGCGGTCGCACGCCCGGCGGGTGGCCTCGGTCGTGCCGGCGCTGACCACCCAGACCTCGACCCGGACCTCCTGCAAGTCGGTGGTCTATCTCGGAGATTCGCCCTCCGAGGGATCGGTTTCGAGCGATTACCTCCCCAACCCGGCGCAGCGCCTAGAGCCTCAGCTAGCCGACGTGGGCGTCACGACGACGATTCCCGAGATCTCGGGCGCACGCTCGATCGTCGAGCTGTTCCAGGGGCAGCCGAACGCGCAGATGGTGGCCCAGCAACACCTGCAATCTGGCTTCAACGGCTGCTGGATCATCGCCATGGGGACCAACGACGTCGATAACACCAACACCGGCTCGAACGTTGGGCTGGCGGAGCGCATCGACCGCATGATGCAGACCGTTCGGGGGCAGCCGGTAATGTGGATCGATGGCGTGACGCTGGTGAAGTCTGGGCCGTACGCGGAGAATGGCATGCTGAAGTGGAACCGGGCGCTCGGTGCCGCCTGCCCGAAGTACTCGAACATGCGCGTGTTCGACTGGCCCTCTTGGGCTAAGCCGAGCTACTTCATCCCAGACGGCATCCATTACTACACGCCCGGGTATACCTTGCGCACCCACCTGATCGCCAAGGCCCTGGCCGCTGCGTTCCCGTACGGCAGCCCGCCGAGCCCGAGCTGCGTGGTGCGCTGAGGGGCGTCGCGCGGTGCCCGAGAACATCGGTCTCGTTCTGTCCGGCGG
>VAWT01000196.1:0-10103 GCA_005883415.1 Actinomycetota bacterium
GGATCGCGGCGTTCGAATCCTGGTTGGGGTGAGGCCCCTGGCGGGTGGTCTGGGCGGCCCTCGTCGCGCCGGCGGCGACCGGATCGACGAACTCCAGGTGGCTGGGGTTCGACTCGAGCCTGACGATGATCGACTCCCCGCTCGACAGCTGGTAGGAGCCCTGCGCACCGTGGTGGTACTTGACGTCGCCGGTGCCGCCCTGGGGGATCGTGGTTATCGGCTCCAACGTGGAGGCGCCCTCAAACTCAGCGAAGATCGTGCGGTACGCCCGGCCGAGGTTGTGGGCCAGGACGTTGAGCCGGCCGCGGTGGGCCATCCCGATCACGACCTCGCGCGCCCCCTGCGTGGCCGACAGCTGGATCAGCTCGTCGAGCATGGGGACCGTCATGTCGAGGCCCTCGATCGAGAACTGCTTCTGTCCCAGGTAGGCCTTGTGCATGTACCGCTCGAGCGCGTCCACCTCGGTCAGCCGTTTGAGCAGCCCCTTCTGCTCGTCGCTCGTGAGCGGCTGGCGGAAGGCCCCGGACTCGATCTTCTCGCGAAGCCACAGCCGCTGGCCGTGGGAAGCGATGTGCTCGATCTCGTACGCGATCGATCCGCAGTAGGTCTCGCGCAGGTGGGGAAGGGCGTCCGCGAGCGTCTCGCCCGGGACGTACATGCGCAGAATCCGCGAGGGGATCTTCGACATCAGCTCCGGCGTGAGATGGAGCGGCTCCGGGTCGAGCGCCGGATCGCCCTCCGGTGGCCGCCCGAGGGGGTCGAGCTTGGCCGCCAGGTGGCCGTGGGTGCGGTGCGCCCTCAGCAGCGAGGTCGCGGCCTGCACCGCCTGGAGCATCTCCTCGTCCGGTGGGCCTGCCGCGGGTGCGGCGGGGGGCCCGAGGGGCGGTGGGGCGACCGCGGGGGCCTCCGGCAGGGGAGGAAGAGTCGCTGTCCCGAGGTCTGAGAACACCCCCTCGTAGAACCCTTTCTCGCCCTGCAGGTAGGACTCGATGCGAGCCAGGAACCGGCCGGACTCGGCACCCTGGATGATCCGGTGGTCGTAGGTCGAGGTCATCGTCATGACCTTCTCGGCCCCGAACCGCGGACCGGAGGCCGCCAACCCGGGTGGGTAGGCGATCGAGCCTGTGGCGACGATCGTGCCCTGGCCCACCATCAGCCGCGGGACCGAGGCGATCGTGCCCAGGCCGCCGGGATTGGTCAGCGACAGGTTGGCGCCGCTCAGATCGTCGGCGGTCAGCGTATTGGTCCGCGCCTTCTCCACCAGGGCGTCGTACGCGGCGAGGAATTCCTTGAAGCTCAACCGTCCGGCGTCACGTATGACCGGGACCATCAGCGTGCGGGTGCCGTCCTTCTTCTCGACGTCCACGGCTAGGCCGAGATTGCAGGCACCGTCGTCGACGCGGCCCGGCTTTCCATCCACTTCCGCGAAGTGGTGCGCCATCACGGGCATGTCCTCGGTGGCCGCGCGCGCGATCGCGTAAGCGATCAGGTGCGTGAACGAGACACGGTGACCGGCGTCCTTGAGTTGCTTGCGACGCTGGTCAAGAACCGTGACGGTGAGGGAGCGAAACGACGTCGCGGTGGGGATCGAGCGGCTCTGGTCCATGTAGCGGGCCAGCGCGGCAGCACCGCCCCGCAGCGGCTGTGCTCCAGGTGCGGGGCCGGCCGACTGGGCAGCTGTTGCAGCGGGCGCCTCTGGCGTTGCGGCGGCGCCATTGCCGGCGGCCGACAGGACATCCGCTTTGGTGATCCTGCCGCCGCGGGCGGTGCCTTTCACGCGGTCAAGGTCGATCCCCTCCTGGTCGGCGACCCGTCGTGCGACCGGGGAGACGTTGGCCGGAGTGGACGCGGCCGGCGGGGCGGTGGGAGCTGCGGCGGCGGACTCGGCCGGAGCGGCTTCCGTGGGCGCGGACGCGGCCGGCGTCTGGGGGGCCGTAGCGGCCGCGGCGGCACCCGGTGCCCCAGCTGTCATCCGGGCGATGACCTGGCCCACCGTCACGGTCGCACCCTCCTCGACCAGGATCTCGGAGATCGTGCCGGACGCCGGGGCGGGCAACTCCATGTCGACCTTGTCCGTCGAGATCTCGACGACGGTATCTCCCTCCTTGACGGTTTCGCCGACCTTGACCGACCACTCCAGGATCGTCCCTTCGGTGACGGACTCCCCGCCGGTCGGAGTCACGATGTCGACCGTCTTGCCCGTGCTGGCCTCCGCGGCCGCGGTCGACTCCGCCTCGACCGTGGCACCTGCGACCGCCTCCTCCTCCGTCGCCGGCGGCGCTTCGTTCGAGACCGGCGTAGACGGCTGGGCGGCGGGCGCTTGGGGCGGCGCGGGCGCTGGCGGTGCGCCGTCGTGGGCCCCGTCGCCGGTGGCGATCTCGGCCAGCACCGTGCCTACGGCGATCGTGTCCCCTTCTGAGGCGAGCACCTTCACGAGCGTGCCCCCGACGGGGGCCGGCACCTCGGCGTCGACCTTGTCCGTCGATATCTCGACGATCGTCTCGTCCGCCTCGACTGGATCGCCTTCGTGCTTGTGCCATTCGAGCACCGTTCCCTCGGTGACCGAATCACCCATCGCGGGCATCACGACTTCAACCGTGCTCGTGTGTACAGCCATCGGCTCGGTCAACTCTAACGCCTGCCTTTGGAGCGAGAACGGTGCTCGCCTCGGGCCCCACGGCGGTCGGCGAGCACGAATCCGATGGAGCCCGCGAAGGGCCCAAGCCCACCGAGGACGGCGACCGTCACGGCGAGCCAGAAGGGGATGATGCGCCGGCGTGCGGCGGCGATGCAGACCAGCGACATCCCGATCCACATCAGCCCGTGCGCCAGGCCCAGGATGAACGTCTCCGGCTCGGGCTTGCCGAACGCAAACGCACTCAGCAAGAGCCCCAGATATACGGCCGAATGCGTGAAAGACGCTAGCTCGAGTCGGCGGAAGGTGATCATCCGGCGGCCAGGAGCGCGCCCATCCGCCGCAGCGGCTCGTCCGCCTCCTGAGGCCATTTCGCCACGTCCGCGGGCCACCATGCGAAGTCGTCGTGCTCGTGGTCTGGCCTCACCTCCGCGCCGTCGGCGAGCCACGCCAAGCCGACGAGCAGCACGACCTCGCTCGGCAGGCGGACGAGCGCTTCGATCGTCAGGCGCTCGGCCTGCACGGACCACTCTTCGCCGAGCTCCCGGCCCATCGTGTGCGTTGGGTTCTCGTCGACCTCGACCGAGCCGCCGGCACCCAAGGCCCAGCGCCCGGCCCACGATGCCAGCCATGACGCGCGCCTGCCGGCCAGCCAGCGGCCATCGGCGGCACGCACCACGCACAGGATCGACAGGCTCTGGGCCGCATTCTCTGTAACCAGGCGCAGCGCCCAGCGGATCGGCTGGAGCTCCAGCGCCAGGCGCTCTGAATGGGCGTCGAACGCCGCCAGCCTGGCGGCGAACCCGTCGTGGCTCGGCGAGCCTCTGTCGCGAAGGCGGCCCAGGGCGATATCCGCCTCCGCGGTCACCGTCGGCGGTGGCTCGAATGGGTCCGGACGCCAGTGCACTTCCACCTGCGGCGGGGCCCAGGGCCCGCGGGCCAGGAGGCCGGCTCTGGTTGGCACGCGGCACACGGTATCGGTGCGGCAGGGGTAGGCTGGCGCGCTCGTGACGCGCCGCATGAAGCATTGGGGCTGGGGGTTCGAGGACGAGCAGCTCTCCCCGACGCAAGCGCGAGCTGCGGCGGCTGAGATCACGAAGCGCCTCGGGTTCGGATCGTCAGATCCGCAGGAGCCGGTGGCGCTGTCGGACGTCGTGGTTGCGCGGCCGCGGACGGAGGAGGAGGCCGCAGCAGTCCTTGACTGGGCAGTTTCAACCGGTGCGGCGGCGATCCCGTTCGGCGGCGGCACCAGCGTGGTCGGGGGCGTCGAGCCGCGGGTGGGGCCAGGGTATGCGGGAGTGGTGACGATCGACGTCAAGGCCCTTGACCGCGTTCTGGATGTCGATCCAGTGTCGCTGTCGGCCCGGATCCAGGCCGGTGCAACCGGCCCCGGCCTGGAAGACCAGCTGTCGGATCACGGCCTCACGCTGCGCCACTTCCCCCAGTCGTTTCAGTTCTCAACGCTCGGAGGGTGGATCGCGACGCGAGCCGGAGGTCACTTCGCGACGCTCTACACGCACATCGACGACTTGGTGGAGTCGGTCCGCGCGCTCACGCCCGAGGGGTGGTGGGAGTCTCGCCGGCTGCCCGGCTCCGGCGCCGGAATCTCGCCCGACCGGCTTCTCCTTGGCTCCGAGGGAGCCCTGGGCGTGATCACCGAGGCCTGGCTCCGTGTACGTCCCCGGCCGGCGAGCCGCGCCTCGGCCGCGGTGCTGTTCGACGACTTCCTATCTGGCGCCGCGTCTGTCCGTGCTCTTTCACAATCCGGACTGCACCCGTCGAACTGCCGGCTGCTGGACCCCGTCGAGGTGTCGATCACCGGCGCCGGTGACGGCGGACACGCTCTGCTCGTGCTGGGGTTCGAATCGGCGGAGGGCGACGTCGAGCCGTGGATGTCCGCCGCGCTTGAGTGCTGCGCCGAGCATGGCGGCAGTACCGAGCGCAGACGCTCGGGCGATGGGAACGCCGGCCGCAGCGCCTCTGGCGGCGGGGATGCCGTCGGCAGCTGGCGCGAGGCATTCCTCCGGGCCCCGTATCTGCGCGACGTGATGGTGGCCACTGGAGTGCTGTCCGAAACGTTCGAGAGCGCGATCACCTGGGACCGCTTCGAGTCGTTCCATCGAGCGGTCATGGAGCGGACCAAAGCGGCGGTCGATGATGTCTGTGGCGACGGGGTGGTCACATGCCGCTTCACGCACGTATATCCGGATGGACCGGCGCCGTACTTCACGATCCTCGCCCCTGCTCGCGTCGGCGGGGAGCTCGAGCAGTGGGCGGAGATAAAGCGGGCCGCCTCGGACGTCGTGATCGACTGCGGCGGGACCATCACCCATCACCACGCCGTCGGCCGCGACCACCGGCCCTGGTACGACCGCCAGCGCCCGGATCCGTTCGCCACCGCGCTGGCCGCCGCCAAAGCCGCGCTCGATCCGGCAGGGGCCCTCAATCCCGGGGTGTTGATCGATCCCCAGCGGGCCTAGCGCCGGCTGCTGCGCTCGGCGAAACCTCGGCATCTGATTCAGTCTTGAACCCATGTCCTCGAGCGCGATCCTGGGTCCCGGCGGCGTCGGCGGCTTCCTGGCCGGCGCCTTGGCCCGGACCGGCGAAGACACGGTCGTCGTTGCACGAGAGCCGACGGCCGACCTGATCTCTCGCCAAGGACTGGAGGTAAAGAGCGTCCGGCTTGGAGATTTCACGGCCCACCCGGCGGCCGTAGCGAGGCTTGACAGCGCGGTCGATGTGCTGATCGTCGCCACCAAAGCCACGACGCTCGACTTGGCCCTGGAGCGGATCGAATCCATCCCGCGGCTCGTCGTCCCGGTGCTGAACGGCCTTGACCACATGACGACTCTACGTGAGCGGTTCGGTCGCGATCAGGTCGCCGCGGGAGCGATCCGAATCGAGTCCAACCGCCCGCGAGGAGGCCTGATCGTGCAGACCAGCCCGTTCCTGCGAGTCGATCTGGCGTCGGACGATCCCGCCCTACGTGCGGCGCTGGGCGAGCTCGCGGGAGCACTCGAGCGTGCGGATGTCCCGGCCGCGCTTGGCCCCAGCGAGGCCCAGATCCTGTGGTCGAAACTCGTGCGGCTGAACGCGCTGGCGCTGACGACGAGCGCCTACGACGCTCCGGTGGGCATCATCCGCACACAGCACCGAGCGACGCTCGAGGCATGCATGCGCGAGGCCGCGGCCGTAGCCAATGCCGACGGAGCGGATATCGACCCGGCAAAACGCATGCAGGAACTCGATGAGGCGCACGCCGAACTGGGCTCGTCGATGCAGCGCGACATCGCTGCTGGCCGTGAACCTGAACTTGACGCGATCACCGGGTCGGTGCTACGGGCGGCCGCCCGGCACGGACTCGGATGCCCGACCATCGCTCGGCTCGCGCTTCAGGTCGCGGCTCGCGCGGAGATCGCGGCCCCCGTTCCCTAAATGCCTCTCGACCGGAAGGCTCCCTGAGCCAAGCCGGGGAACACCCCTACAGCGGCGGCTCGATTCTGGGCGGCGTGACGTGGACCGGCTCAGAGGAGACGGCGTCGATGACCTCTTCCTCCTCTTCGACCGCTTCCTGGTCGTGATCGGCGTCGCACAGAATTCGAAACTGACCGGTGCCGCCGCCGTCCGCCTGAAGGACGATGCCCGGCAGGATCTCTTCGCCCTCCTCGAGCCCAAGCCGCTCGATGTCGAAATGGGCCATCCCGATCCCCCACGTGTGGTGGGTCGGGTTCTCGCGGTCATGGGCGTAGACGCCCTGCGCCATTCGCTGGAGGAGGTAGGCGACCTTGTTCTTGGGCGGCGGCATCAGTGGCGCTCGAGCAACTCGATCCTGTACCCGTCGGGATCGCGCACAAAGCACAGGCGCGAGCCACCCTCACTGACCGTATACGGTGGCCGCTCGGGCTCGATTCCGTGCTCCGAGAGCCGCTGGAGGGTGCCGTCGAGGTCGGTCGTCGTGATCGCTATGTGGCCGTAGCCGGTACCAACGTCGTACGGCTCGTCGCGACCAATGTTGCAGGTGAGCTCGAGCCGGGGCTCGGGGCCATCCTCGGGCAGCCCCATGAACACGTTGATCGCCTCGTCGCGGATCGGCAGGCGACCGATCTCGTTGAAGCCCAGCGCCTCGTAGAACTCGACCGAGCGGTCGATGTCCAAGATCCGATAGCAGGTGTGGATCAGGCTCACCGCGGACAGCGTAGCCGCCCGCGGCCGCCGCTAGGCTCCGACTTTAGTGATCGTCGAGCGTTCGATGAACGAGGAGTGGCTCTCCAACACCTACCTGGTTGCCGACGAGCTGGGCTCGCAAGCGGCGATGATCGATGCCGGCGGGCCGGTCGACCCGCTGCTGGAGGTGCTCCGGCGGATGCGCTTCGAGCTCACGCACGTTCTGCTCACCCACCACCATCACGACCACATCGCGGCGCTGGACCAGGTCCGTCAAGCCCACCCCGGCGCGCAGGTCCTGATCCACCCGCTGGAGCGCGATCAAGTGCCGCAGGCCACAGGCGCGATGGAGCCCGGAGCCGCGATCGACGTGGGCGCGATAGTGGTCGAGCCGCTGCACACACCCGGCCACACGGCCGGGATGCTCTCACTGCTAGCCAACGGCACCGACGTGTTCACCGGTGACACGTTGTTCAAAGACTCCGTGGGCGGCGTCCGAGCGCCCGGACACACGACGTACGCCGACCTCAAGCGCTCGATCATGGAGACGCTCTTGCAACTGCCGCCGGCCACCCGCATCCATCCGGGCCACACCGAGCCGACCACAGTCGGCGACGAGCTGGAGCACAACCCGTTCGTCCGCATCTGGCGAGGGTTGGACTCGGAGGGGTCCGAGCCCTGCACCGCATTGGGACAGCCCGCGACGCTGATCCTTCTGGCCGAGGACTACGACGGCGGGCACAAGGCGTGGGTCCGCTGGCCCGACGGATCGGACGACATCGTCCCGGGGTCGCAGGTGCAGCGGGGCGCTACCTAGCCCGTACAGCGGTCCGCCGCCGTACAGCACCTCACCCCGTGCGCTGCACCGGTATGGCGAACAGCCGATCGAACGCCACGTCGCTCAACCAGGCAAGCTCCTCACCGGCATTCGGGCCGGGCGCGCTCAGATCCAGTGACAGCTCGACGCCACCCAGGAACGCATGCAGCTGTTGATGGGTCACACCGGCGGTGGTGATCGCCTTCTGATAGCCATGGAAGCCACCGGCGTCGCTCATCTTGGCGTCCCAGCCGGTGCTCTGGAGCGAAGACTCAGCCGCGCTTGGCGCTGCCGGCGGCAGGCCAATTGCGCTCACTCTCAGGACCACGGCCGGATTTGAGCCGCTGGTGTACGTGCAGCCCCCAGACTGGGTCGAGATCGTGCTCGAGCCCAGCACGGCGGCTACATCGCTCGGCGTCAGAAGTTGACACGGGAGCATCGGCAGCGGCGGGCGGGATTGGACCAAAGCCGGCCCGAGCTCGGTCGAGGAGGCCCCGCCCAGGTCGCTGGTCCATGTAAGCGTGTCGCCGTTCGTGGCCAGTGGCGAGAAACTCGATCCGAAATCGATCGAGTAGAAGTTCACACCGTCGTTGGTTGCCACCATCGTCCGGTCGCCGTCTACATACGGCGACGGGAACTGCCCATAGGCAGAGGCCAGCTCCCAGACCTCTGCGACCCAGCCATTGTCGGCCAGCGCGTACTGAGTCAGCTCATTGGCAGCGGCAAACGCGCATGTTTGGCTCCCGAAGCACCCGAGATAATGGGTCAGCTCCCGCCGTCCGTGCGCGAAGTCGAACACCACCAGGTTCTCGTTTTCGCTCAGCGTCGTGGTGAGCACGAAGGCGGCGAAATTCCCCGCCACCTGGAGTCTGCTCACACCGGGGTAAAAGCGCGAGCCGCCTGACGCCACGAGCTCTGCGCGCCTCCTCGACGGCGCGCACAGATACAGCCTCGTCCGACCCTGACGCCGCGCCGACCACAGCACGATCCCCTTGTGGCGGGCCACCTGGAGCCCGCCTACATGGCAGTGGGTCGCGGCCCCGGCGGCGCCGGCAGAGATGCCCGCAGCGCACATCGCGGCTGCAGCCGCAACCGCGAACCACGTTCGAGCCGTCCGAAGCTGGCCCCTCATGGGAAATCCCGTCTTCCCATCTGAGGGCGCGCACGATACCAAGGGACGTCGTGATCCGACCCCGCCCCCGGCGGTCAGATCGGCATCTCGCAGGTCCCTAAGCTTGGGCCGTGGCGAGAGATCGAATCCCGACCTCCCGTGTCGGGCGCACGGCGAGGGTCGGGCGCCTGGCCGCGGGCCAAGCCGTCAGGCAGGCCGGCACCCGTGCGGCCAACGTCGCGCGGTCCAAGGAAGGCAGGCAGTCGGCGCTCGAACGGCGCCAGATCGAGGCCGCCGAGCAGATCGTGGCCGCGCTGGGGACGATGAAAGGTGCGGCCATGAAGGTCGGGCAGGTGCTGTCGTTCCTCGACATCGGGCTCGTGCCCGAGGAGTACCGCGACGAGTTTCAGCGCAAGCTGGGCGCCCTTCGAGACGCGGCCCCAACCGTCACCTTCAAGGACATGCGCAAGGTGATCGAGCAGGAGCTGGACGCGCCGCTTGATGAGGAGTTTGACGATTTCGACGAGCAGCCGATCGCCGCCGCCTCGATCGGGCAGGTCTACAAGGCGAGGCTGCGCGACGGCCGGTCGGTGGCCGTCAAGGTCCAATATCCGGGAGTTGCTCAGGCGGTCCGAGCGGATATGCAGAACCTAGGGCTGATCCTACGACTGGCGAAGCGGATCGCGCCGGGCATGGACCCCAAGGCGATCGGCGAGGAGATTCGCAACCGGATCGAGGAGGAGCTCGACTACGAGCTCGAAGCCCAGAACCAGCGAGCACTCGCGCGCCTGTTCCGCGGTCATCCGTTCATCGTGGTCCCGGATGTCGTGACCTCGCTGTCCCGGGAGCGGGTGCTGGTGTCGGAGTTCGTACAGGGCAAGGGGTTCGAAGAGCTCAAGGGGCTACCCCAGGACGAGCGCGACCGGGTCGGCGAGATCCTGTTCCGCTTCTACTTCGGGTGCCTTTACCGCCACCACCAGTTCTCGGGCGACCCCCACCCCGGCAACTCGATGCTGCTCGAGGACGGGCGAATGGCGTTCCTGGACTTCGGGCTGTTCAAGCGGATGCCGCCGGGGACCGTCGAGCTTGAGATGCAGGTCGCACGGGCGACAATCGAAGGAGACACCGAAACGATCATGCGCCTGGGGACGGAGAGCGGCTTCTTCCCCGAGCCCGAGAAGTTCAAGCCAGACCGCGTGCTGGAGCATTTTCGGGCCGCCACCTCCTGGTACACGGTCGACGAGCACATCGAGCTGACGCCCGAGTACGCGACGCAGGTCCTGATCGACATGAGCGATCCCCGCTCGGAGTACTTCGGTCAGCTGCGGCAGGAGAACGCGCCGCCGGATCATATTTTCGGGCGCCGGATGGAGGTG
>VAWT01000196.1:10112-16711 GCA_005883415.1 Actinomycetota bacterium
TTGAGGGACCGACACGGCTGGCCGAGCTCGTGCGCGCAAGGGAGCTCAAGCCCCGTGAGCTGGTGGAGCTGTCGCTGCGGAGGATCGAGGAGCTCGATCCGAAGCTGAACGCGTTCCGGGTCGTGTTGGGCGAGCGGGCGCTCGCGGACGCAGAGGAGCTCGAAGGGATCGACGGGCCGCTGGCCGGCGTTCCGGTAGCGATCAAAGACGACCTGGCGGTCGCCGGGCAGTCCGTGACCAAAGGGTCCCGCAGCTACGGTCCACCGCAACCTGCCGACGCGGAGGCCGTTCGCCGGCTGCGAGCAGCAGGCGCGATCCCGATCGGGGTAACAAATGTCCCCGAGCTGACGATCTGGCCGTGGACGGCGAGCGAGGCCAACGGGATCACCCGTAATCCTTGGGATCCGTCGCGCACCACGGGGGGCTCCTCGGGCGGCTCGGCGGCCGCCGTGGCCGCGGGCATGGTCCCGGCCGCCACCGGATCGGACGGCGGCGGCTCGATCCGCATCCCGGGCGCCTGCTGCGGGCTCGTGGGAATGAAGCCCACCCACGGCCGGGTCCCCGCCGAGCGCGAGCAGTGGATTGGCCTGAGCGTCTATGGCGGACTGGCCCGGTCGGTCAAGGACAGCGCGCTGATGCTCTCCGTGATGAGCGACGACCGCGAGCTGGCCACCATCGCGGAGCCGCGGCGCCTGCGGATCGCGGTCTCCCGAAAGGTCCCTCCCGGGCTCATCGTCCGCCTGTCCGCCGACCAGAGGCGCGGGTGGGAGCAGACCGGCGAGCTGCTCTCCGAGCTGGGCCATGACGTCGCGGAGCGTGATCCGCCGTACCGAATGATCTCGCTCGAGTTCGTCCAGAACTGGACGCGCGGCATCTACGAGGACTCGCTGACGGTGCCGGACCGCTCCCAACTCGAGCGCTCGTCGCGGGGGATCGCTGGCTTCGGACGCCTGGTGGTGTCCGATCGCAGACGCGAGCGGCTGCTGGCCAAGCGCCCCGAGACGGTGGCGCGCATGCTCAAGCTGTGGGAGGAGTTCGATGTCCTGGTGACACCGGCGCTGTCCCGGACGGCGATCGCCGCCGAGGGAGAGTTTCGCAAGCCCACTCCAATCGCGTTCAACACCGCGGGCAACTTCACGCCGTGGACGCCGCCGTTCAACGTCACCGGCCAACCGGGAGTGACGGTTCCGGCGGGCCTCGGTTCGGACGGGCTTCCCTTGAGCGTGCAGCTCGTCGGCCGGCCGAACGCCGAAGCCACGCTCTACGCGCTCGCCGCCCAGCTCGAGGCCGCCCGCCCCTGGGCAGACCGGCGACCGGCGATCTCCTGAGCCGTCCTACACCCGCTGGATCTGAACCAGGCTGGTAGTACCGGGCCGGCCGCTCGGCAGACCGGCGGTGATCCCGACGCGCGCGCCCGACTTCACCCATCCGAGCTCGACCACGCGCTGAGCGGCGTCCGCGCTCAGCGCCTCGGTGATCTCGTGGCGGCGCATCGATCCGGCCTGCACCCCCCACATCAGGCTGCAGCGGCGGACCGTCTCCTTGCCCGGGGACAGCGCCAGGATCGGAACCTGGGGCCGGTGGGCGGAGATCAGCCGCGCCGAGCGCCCGGACAGGGTCGGCACGACCAGGGCCGCCAGGTGCAGGTCGCGCGCGGCCGCGCACGCGCTGTAAGCGACGGTGTAGGCCGGATCGCGAGCGTCGCGGCGGACCCGCTCCTCGTTCCAGATCCGATAGGGCAGCCCGTGCTCGGTGCGCTCCGCGACGCTGGCCATCATCTTCACGGCCTCGACCGGATAGGCGCCGATCGCCGTCTCCTGCGACAGCATCACGGCGTCCGTCCCGTCCAGGATCGCGTTGGCGACGTCTGCCACCTCGGCACGCGTCGGCCGGGGGGAGTTGACCATGGAGTCGAGCATCTGGGTCGCGGTGATCGATGGCCGCGCCAACCGGCCGGCGATCCGCAACAGCTGCTTCTGGGCCATGGGCACGTCGGGTAGCGGGAGCTCGATCCCCAAGTCTCCCCGCGCGACCATCACGCAGTCCGCGGCCCGGATGATCTCCTCGGCCGCGTTCATCGCTTGCGGCTTTTCGATCTTGGCGATCAGCGGCAACCGCGTGTGGCGCCGCACGGAGGTCACGTCTTCGGCGGTGCGCACGAACGACAGCGCGACGAGATCCACGCCGATCGACTCTCCGAACTTCAGCATGTCGAGGTCCTCTTCGGGCAGCGCAGGTAGGCCCTGGGTCGATCCCGGGATGTTGAGCCCCTGGCGCGAGGCGACAGGGCCCCCAATCTCGACCAACGTCTCGACCTCGCCGTCATTCTCGCGCACTCCGTCGACCCGCAGGCGGATGGCTCCGTCCGCCAGGTAGATGACGTCATCCCGATGGACGGCGTCGGCCAAGCCGATCCAGCTGACGGACATACGCTGCTCGTCACCTGGCTCCTCCGACCCGCCCACGAGGACCAGCCTGTCGCCCGGCCTGAGCTCGGCGAGATCGTTCTTGATCGCCCCGATCCGCACCTTCGGGCCGGGGAGGTCCTGCAGGATCGCCACCTGCCGTCCGGACCGGCCCGCCGCGTTGCGGATGCGCTCTGCGTTCTCGGCGTGGATCTCGCGGTTTCCGTGCGAGAAGTTCAGGCGCGCGACGTCCATCCCCGCCTCGACCATCCGGGCGAGCGTGTCGGGCTCACGCGAAGCGGGTCCAATCGTGGTGACGATTTTGGTTCGGCGCAAGGGTCCGCCAAGGACGCTACTGAACGAATGCGCCGTCCTCGTTAATTACGTCATCATCGACGCTCAACCGGCCTCCGTCGCGCAGGTCGCAGATCAGATCCCAGTGCAGCGCCGAGGTGTTGCGCCCGCCGGTCTCGGGGTACGAGCGACCGAGCGCCAGATGAACGGTGCCGGCGATCTTCTCGTCCAGCAGGATGAGGCCCGTCGCTCTGTCGATCCCCTCGTTGGTCCCGATCCCCAGCTCGCCCAGGAACCGAGCCCCGTCATCGGTCTGAAGCGCCTCCGTCAGATACGACTCCCCTCGGTCGGCGCTCGCCGCCACCACCTCTCCATCGCGGAACTCGAGCTCGACCCCCGAGACCTCGACGCCCCGAGGCCCGGTGGGGATCGTGAAGCGGATCGCGCCGTTAGCGGAGTCCTCGATCGGCCCCGTGAATACCTCGCCGCTGGGCATGTTGCGCTTGCCATCAGAGTTGACCCATGTCCGGCCTTCGACGCCCACGCTCAGGTCGGTGCCCTCGGCCTCGATCCGTATCTGCCGCGCTCGGGCCAGGCGCTCGACGAGCCGCTCCTGACGCTCTGAGAGCGAACGCCAGGCAGCCACCGGGTCGGGCCTGTCCAAAAAAAGCGCCCGGGCTACAAACCCGGCGTACTCGTAGTCGCCCATCGAAGCCTGCTGGGCCAGGGCAGGGGTCGCCCACACCGTGCTGCACCAGCGCTTCTGGAGCCGCGCCTCCTGGACCGGCACCCGACCCTTTCCCGCCCGGGCGATCAGCCCCGGGTCCACGCTCTGAAGCGCCCGCGTGTTCGCCGGCGCTGTGATCGAGATCACGCCGTCGGCCGCTTGCGCCTCGGCCAGCTCGATCGGCGCAAACCCGTCGAGCTGAGAGTCTCGAGCATGGCGAAAGAAATCCAGCGCCAGCTCGCCAGGCGCCAGCCGGATCAGAGGCCATGCTCCCCGCTCGAGCAGCGCGTTGTGGATCGCGCGGACGAGCGGGACGGACTGAAGCGTCATTCCGACCAGCACCTGGTCGTTTTCCCGCACGCCGATGCACCAGTCGCACAACAACGCCGCGTGCGCGTCGGGATCTTGCGTCACACGCTACGCAGAGGGTGAGCCGGGTCGCTCAAGCTTGGAGCGAACATCCCCCGTGACCGGACCGAGATGCCCTGGCCACACTTCCGCGGGATCGAGTGCCGCGAGCTTACGCATCGATTCTAGGGCCTGGTCGGTGTCGACGTTGAACGCCGGATGCGGGACCTGCGCCGGGCGCTTGATCCCGGTCTGGGCATCGAGCACGTAGAAGCAGTCGGTCGCCAGCGCGACGCGGTCGGAGTCTCGAAACAGCCCGATCTGCCCCGGCGCGTGGCCGGGCAGGTCGATCACCCGGAAGCCGGCGATCTCGTCGCCCTCTTGCACCGTGCCTGCGACCTCATGGCAGTAGACCGGAACCCCCAGGGCGGGGGCAGCTCCTCGGTGGTCGGCGTCCGCGTGGCCGAGCACCACTCGCTTGATCCCGCCCAGCCGGGCGCCCGCCGCGGCGACCAGCGGGCCCATCTCACGTATGCCGCAATCGAACACCGTCACGCCGCCGTCGTCTTCCAGCAGGAAGACGTTCATCAATCGCGCGGGAAACCCGCCCCGGATGATCCATACGCCGGGGGCGGCCGGCTGGGGCTGGCCGCCCTGGATCAGCGACGCGATCCGGGTGCGTAGGTTCGCCAACCTAGACAGCCGCGCCTCGCCCGCGGAGCCCACAGCCGGGAGGAAGCCAAGCTGGCGCGCTATCGCGCCGCTATCGACGAACGCGTCGTTGAGTTGAATCTTGCCGTCCTGCACCGTCACCACGTCGCAGCCCTCGAGCTCCAGCCGGGCGCCGTTGGCGACGAATCCCTGGAACCGACCCGGACCGGCGAATGTCCCCCGGGCCCGCCAGCGGACGGCCGACCGGTTCCGGTAGGTGGTGGTATCCAAGATCTCGAAGTGAAAGTCCGGGAACGCGGCGAACAGCTCGGTGAAGTACTGGCGCACTCCATCGGGCGCGACCAGCTCCTGCTGGCCCACGAAGCGGTCCACTCCGCCAGCCGCCCAGCATTCGAGCGCCGCGTCGATGTCGTGCGCGGCCAGCGCCTCGAAGTACCGCCGGGCTACTTCGGTCGTGGTGGCCATCGGGGCGCGCAGAATATCGTGGAGGGGTGGGCATTGCTCGTGATCGTCGAGTGCTGGGACGAGGGGAGCGAGTCCGGCCGGGCCTGTGGCGGCTGCGCCTGCCGTTGCCCTGGCCGGGCGTCCCGCACGGCAACGCGTGGGCGATCGCGGCGGACGGCGGGATCGTGATGGTCGACACAGGCACATATGGCCCGGGTTCGATGGCCGAGCTGGGGCGGTCGCTCGACCAGGTTGGGCTGGAGCTTGACCAGGTGACGCTGCTGGCGTGCACCCATGCCCATTCCGACCACTGGGGTCAAGCGGCGCCCATCCGTGAGCGGGCCGACTGCGAACTCTGGATGCACCCCAACCACGCTCACGCCACCAAGAGCGCGTCTGACCCGGAGGCCGCGCTTGCGCGCCGGCTCGAGGTCGGCCGCCAGAGCGGCATCCCGGAAGACGCGCTACGGCGTTATGCCGAGCGATTCAGGAATCTGCCATCGGGGGTCGCGGACGTCATCGAGCCCGACCGCGACCTGGTGCCGGGAATGGAGATCGACACGGATCTAGGCACCTGGACCGTCCACGAGACGCCGGGCCATGCGCCATCGCATGTCTGTCTGTTCCAGCGCGAGCACCGCCTATTGATCTCCGGTGATCACCTGCTGGGCCGGATCTCGCTCTATTTCGACTACGGCTGGACACCGGACCCGGTCGGGGAGTTCCTGGATTCGCTTGACCGGGTGGAACGGCTCGACGCCCGACTGTGCCTCGCCGGCCACGGCCGCCCGTTCGTCGACGTCCGGGGGCACATCGCCGGAAATCGACAGCTCGTCCGTACGCGCTTGGAATCCGTGCTGGCCGCTGCGGGTCGCGGTCCGCGCACGGTCGTGGAGATCGTGCCTGACGTCTACGAAGAGGCTCTCAGCACGAGCAACGCGAGCTGGCTGTTGTCTCAGACGATGTGTTACCTGCGGCACCTTGAACTGATGGGTCGGGTGGCAAGCGAGTCCGACGGGGAGGCGGAGCGCTGGCGGGTTATGACGGCGAGCGCAACCTGCGCAAGACGCTCGAGGATCTGCGGGCGTTCGATCCTGACTTCGTATCGGTCACGTATGGCGCCGGTGGCTCGACCCGAGATAAGACGGTCGAGCTGACGAAGTGGATCAAGCAGGAACTCGGGATCGAGGCCATGGCCCACCTAAGCTGCGTCGGCACGACCCGCGAGGAGCTGCTCGCGATCCTCGACGGGATCCGGGCGGCCGGGATCGACAACGTGCTCGCGCTACGGGGCGACCCGCCTCGGGGCGAGACGGAGTGGACGCCCCACCCTGGCGGCCTTCACTACTCGACCGAGCTGGCCGCCCTGATCTCGGGGTCCTACCCGTTCAGCGTCGGTGCCGCCTGCTTCCCGGAGGTCCATCCGGAGGCCCCGGACCTGGCGCACGACCTGCGGTTCCTGAAGGACAAGCTCGCAAGCGGCGCAACCTTCCTGATCACCCAGCTGTTCTTCGACAACGAGCTGTACTTCCACTTCGTCGAGGAAGCACGGGCGGTCGGGGTCGAGGTCCCGATCATCCCGGGGATCATGCCGATCACCGACTTGAAGCAGATCAAGACGATCACGGGCATGTGCGGAGCCACCATTCCCGAGCCTCTGCTCGAGGCGCTCGAGTGGCGGACCGGTGACCCCGACGCCGTGCGACAGC
>VAWT01000398.1 GCA_005883415.1 Actinomycetota bacterium
AGCGGCTGACGACGGTCGTCCACTTGCAGGGAAATGGGCTCGAGGGGTTGGGGGAGGATGTCGTCTACGACGGCGTGGACCAGGTCGCCTTCCAGCAGGCAGGCCCGGTCCACGACCTCAAAGGCCATTACGCCCTGGGGGAGTTCTGCGAGCGGATCGACTCGCTCGACTTTTTTCCTGAACCTCCCCAGCGCGACGTCTCGCGCCTCTATCGACGGTGGACGTTCCATAGCGCCGCCCTCGACCTAGCACTCCGCCAGAACGACAAGCAGCTCGGCGAGGAGCTAGGTCTACGCCCACGGCCCATGACCTTCGTCGCTTCGCTGCGCCTCGGAGAACCTCCCACGATCGCGCCGATCGAGCGCAGGCTGGCGCGATACCCGACACTGCGCTTCAAGCTCGATCCCACCAGCTCGTGGACGCCAGAGCTGATCTCGCAACTGGTGGCCACCGGCGCCGTTGATTCGGTTGACTTCAAGAGCTTCTACCGCGGAACCGTCGTCGACCAGGCGCCAGACCCAGTGCTCTACCGCCGCGTGGCTGAGGCGTTCGCGGACGCGTGGCTGGAGGATCCGGACGTCGTGACGGCCGACACGGCCGCGGCCCTCGCCGACGCTCACGACAGGATCACCTGGGACGCGCCCATCCATTCGATCGCGGACATCGAATCGCTCCCGTTCCCGCCCCGGATGGTCAACATCAAGCCTTCGCGCATCGGAGGCCTGAAGGAGCTCTGCAACACCTACGACTATTGCATCGAGCGCGGGATCGGCGCCTACGGCGGCGGCCAGTTCGAACTGGGGCCGGGGCGCGGCCAGGCCCAGTACCTCGCATCGTTGTTTCATCCCGACACGCCCAACGATCTCGCGCCGTCGGGGTACAACGTCGAGGACCCGCCCCCCGGACTGCCGTCGAGCCCGCTTCCTCCGGCACCGTCTACGGTCGGGTTCCGCTGGGACTCGACCTGATCAACGAGCTTCTGGTGCGGTCGAGCGAGCAGGCGGATCAGTGAACGGTCGCGTACAGTTCCCGCCCCATGGAGCGACTAGGCATTGCAGGGGCGGGCGCCATCGCCTGCGGCCTGGCAGCGACGGCAGCGCAGCGCGGCGAGGTTCTGCTCTGGGCTCGGTCGGACCGTTCAGCCGACCGCGCCCGGCAGAGCGTCGAGAAGATCTGTAGCAAGCTCACCGACGACGCCGTGGTGACCGAGCAGGTTCAGGTAGTGCGCGAGATCGATGCACTCGCCGACGCGACGTTCCTGGTCGAGGCGGTAGTCGAGGACCTGCAGCACAAGGCCTCGCTCCTGTCCGTGCTCTCCGACCACGCCGCCGAGGACGCCGTGCTGTCGACGACCACCTCCTCACTGTCGATCTCAGAGCTGGCCAAAGCAAGCGGCCGCCCCGACCGCTTCGTCGGGCTGCATCCCTTCAACCCGGTCCAGCGGATGAAGCTGGTGGAGCTCGTGTTTCCCCAGGACGCCGCCGAGCAGACCAGAGAACGCGCCAAGGCGCTGTGCGACGCGCTGGGCAAGACGTCGGTCGAGGTGCCTGACATCCCGGGCTTCGTCGTGAACCGGCTGCTGTTCCCGTATCTGTTCAGCGCCGTAGACCTGATGTCGCAAACCGGCGTCGCGCCGGAGGACGTCGACACCTGCATGACGCTAGGCGCCGGGATGCCGATGGGCCCGGTCGCACTGCTCGACTTTGTGGGTCTCGATGTGGCCGAGGCCATCGGCGACGCCATCGGCGCCAACGTGCCGCCGAAACTGCGCGAGCTCGTCCGCGAGGGAGAGCTCGGTCGCAAGACTCGCCGCGGTTTTTACGCCTACGAGTAAATCCTTACGCACGCCATGCGCGGGCTTTAGGGATTGTTCATCTGCCGGGACCAGACTCTCGATCGCGACGTACCTCATAGCAGCACCTCCTCCCCAGAAGCACGAAGCCGGCCCGTAACCAGCGGGCCGGCTTCTTTTTCGGTGGCCTACGAGGTCGAAGCCGACCCGGACCGAGGGCCGGCTTCATCTCTCCTCTCAACCACCGGGAAGGCTCACGCCATTGCGGCTATCACCCGGCCGTTGTCTGATGCGAAATGTAACGAATGTGGCGATCACGTGCGCTGGGCGCTGACATCGGCCACCGGCGTCCGGCGCGGCCTGATGCGCACAGCCTCGACCCGGTTCTCGCGCACGGACTCGACCCGGATCGAGTAGCCGTTCGCGGAAACGGTGTCGCCGCGCTTGGGAAGCCTTCCTAGCTCCGCGAACACCAGCCCACCGACGGAGTTGTACGCGTCGGTGTCGACGGGCAGGTCGAGGCCGTAGTCCTCGAGGTCTGTGATCGCGACGTGGCCCCGCACGAACCAGTCACCGTTGGCCAGCCGGCGCACTGATCCGCCCGCTGGATCGGTCTCGTCGGAGATCTCCCCCACCACCTCTTCGATGATGTCCTCGATCGTCACGATCCCCGCCGTGCGCCCGTATTCGTCGATCACGATCGCCAGCTCGGTGCGCTCGCGCTGAAGGTCCGCGAGCAGGTCGTCGAGCGGCTTCGTCTCGGGCACCAGCGGGGCCTCGCGGACGCGGTCGGCGAACCTCGCCTCGGGACCCTTGGCCATCAGCTGCTTGACCAGCTGGTTGACATGGACGATGCCCTTGACGCGATCCTGGTTTCCATCCTCGGTGACAACCAGCCGGGAGTGCCCGGTTTCGACGCACTTCCGCAGCGCAGCCTCCACGGACTCTGACTCATCGACAGTGACGACCGCGGGGATGGGGGTCATCACCTGGCGGGCCTCCTGCTCGTGGAGGTGGAAGACGCCCGTGAGCATGCTGGCCTCCCCGATGTCAAGCTGCGCGCCGCTGGACTGCATGATGAGCCGCCTTATGTCCTCGGCCGTTTCCTCCTCGGGCTCGGCATCGGGATCGGTGCCCAGCATCCGCAGGATCGAGAACGAGGCAGCGTTCAGCACGACGATGAACGGCGCAAACAAAAGGCGGCTGAACTGCAGCGGCCGGGCGATCCGTCGAGCCAGACCCTCGGCGTGCTGGATCGTGTACAGCTTGGGCACGATCTCGCCGACGATGCTCTGCGCCATCGTGATCAGCAGGTACGAGATGACCACGGAGATGACAACCGCCGCAGCGTGACCGAGTCCAGGGCCGAGCGCGCCCTCGAGCGCGTGCGCCAGCGCCGGCTCGCCCAGTGCGCCAATCCCGATCGAGGCCATCGTGATCCCCACCTGGCAAGCCGCGATGT